>JAFGOZ010000626.1 GCA_016926235.1 Bacteroidales bacterium
CAACATTCAGTCAAATAACAATATCTATTATCCCGAACAGGCTGGTTTCATCACCATTGCCAGTACCGTATTCAATAACCTGCAGCATTTGCAGCAGGCCATGAAAATAGACATGAATTCATTTATATCCGATCCTGCCTTTGTGGATATATACAACGAAAACTTCCTGTTGGCTGAAAATTCACCAGCAATCAATGCAGGTATTGACCTTAACCTCGGTATTGACTTGCTGGGAGGTAGTGTGCCATTATCCGGCGCTGCAGACATCGGTGTTCATGAATTCACTGGTGCTATTGTGCCACAGGAAAATCACATTGAACCTACATTACTTATATATCCTAATCCTTCTTCTGGCAATATAAATGTCGTTATACAAATGCAGAGCATAACAACTGAAATTGATTATGTTATCTGCAACAAGGTTTCAAATATAAAAATCTATGATCAATTCGGGAAAGCTATTCTCACACAAATTATTAGTTGTACTGAAAATATTATCCATGAAAACTTCGACTTATCATCTTTGTCCAATGGCATGTATTTTATTGTATATGAAATATTAGGTAAAACAATTAGTGAAAAACTCATTATAAACCGTTGAGAAATGTTTTGCTGCTTTTCTGCATTCCATTCTTATGTGTTTCTTTTTTATTAATTTTACATTTATGATAAATCTGGTCATCAAAATGTCAAATAATTAATTTATGGAAGAAAGCTTTCCTGCAACCATAGAATCAAATATACGCCGTAATAAAAAATTGCGGCGTATTGTATTTATTATGATTTTTGTTCTGATGTCAGTTGTTTATGCAACTATAGATTACATAGGACCAAAAGAAATCAAACTCAAGACAGATAATGCTTTTGGTTTACCCTGTTTAAGAGCAAGAGGTCTGATTGTGCAAGAGTATAATAAAGAGGGGGACCTTTGGGCGTCACGCGGAATGATAATTTACAAGTTAAATAAAGGAAGTAATAAATTTACCAGAATAGCCCATGTTCCGACAGGTTGCTCTATTTTCTGGCTTCGGAATTTTTCGTTATTTCGCAGATTAACTGTCAGACCAGAATGTATCGAAATGGTTGTAACCCCAAAGGGTGATATTTGTGCGTTGTCTGCAGGGAACTTCTGGCATCTTGCATCAGGAGAAAAGCACTTCACTAAAACACTACGCCTGTCACACTACGGTTTTGGTGACCAGGGCATACGAAATGATGGAATTGTCTGCGTTAATGATAGTGTAATCTATTTCGGGGAATATTTTCAAAATCCGGAAAAAACAAAAGTCAACATATTTAAAAGTGAAAATAGTGGCAGATCATGGGTAGTTGTCAGAGAGTTTCAACCTGGACAAATCAGACATATCCATGCAATTCAAAAAGACCCCTTTTCAGATAAGTTATGGGTATGCACTGGAGATAATAATGAAGAGTCAATGGTTTCCTATTCTCAGGATGATTTCAAAACATTAATACAAATTGGTGAAGGCAGTCAGATTTGGCGTGTATGCCAGTTAGTTTTTACAGAAGATGCTGTATATTGGGGAACAGATTTCGGACGGGAAGAAATTGCAGGCATATACCGATGGGATAGGATAAAGAAAGAAGTAATAAAGCTTCAGAAAACGGATGCAGCCATGTTTTTTGGTACCAGATTGGCAAATGGCGCAATCATTATGAGCACCAATATGGAAGAAGTGGACTATCCAACAGATGATAAGGTAAGGGTATGGATTGTTGGGCCTAAGGATGAGACAATATCAATTGTCTGTGGTTCATGGAAGCATAAGAAGCCTGGCTTAAGGTATAAGTTTGCAATGCTGCGTTTTCAACGTGATCAAGGCAGTAAATCATTGGCAGTTACTTGTTTAAATATCAAAGAGTTTCCTGATGGAGAACTTCTTATTTTTAATGAAAATAAATTACTGGAATTTATGAAGGAGCATAATGTAAAGAATTGAAATAATTTTCTGAGAATACTCTGAAATATTTTTGCATGATTTAGAAGTTTTTAAACAACTATTATGTCTAAAAGAATGATTAGTCAAATATTGTTATTAAGAATTATCTAGTTACAAAAAGTGATTTTTTCTAAAAAAAACTGTATCATTGCGAATAATAAATTTGATGAATAAAAGTTTTTAGTTGATCAGATAGGATAATTTATTGATCTAAATAACTATTTCCTGATGAAACAAATTCCATCCTTAATATGTTTAATATTTCTTCTCTCTATAAATGTTAATGGACAGAATAGTTTAAATGATTTGAATGTTATTTTTAAGCATGATTTTGAGAATAATACACCAGGGACTTATTTGGTAAGTGAATGGAAAAAAGACTGGCTATATCCTGCATGGAGTAATCGTCAATCGTCTACAAATATTGTTCAAGATGCAAACGATGCAACAAATCCAACAAAATCACTTCAGATTAACTTTCCGGCAGGTACTGTGGGAGCAGATGAAAATGGGGCCTCATGGTATACATATTTTGACAAGGTTAATGAAATTTACGTTTCTTACGATATCATGTTCATGCCTGGTTTCCAATACAAACTGGGAGGAAAGATCCCTTCTGTTCAAGGTGGTGAACCCTCGGCAAATATAAAACCAAACGGTTATGATGGCTTTACCGGCGGTTTAATGTTCAAGGAAGATGGCAGGGTAAATTTTTATGTATATTTTCCTGATTCAAGGGAACCCAATTATGGAGATTCTTTTAGATGGGGAGGTGAATACTCCTCTTCCGCACTTCTTCCTTCTTCTGTTGTTGCTGAATTTAGTTCCGATGAAAAGGCATATTGTACCCCTGGGAAATGGTATAATATCACTTACAGAATGGTTCTGAATACATTAAAACAAGGGGGCGGCGGTAATTATGACGGAATTTTAGAAGCTTACTTCGACGGAAAGCTTTTACTTCAGTTATCTCATTTTCTTTTCCGGCATACCGACGATCTAGGCATTGATTGCATGAGGATATATTCCTTTTTCGGTGGTAGTGGTGACGATTGGCGTACACCTATTAACGAATGGTTGAGAATAGATAATGTAGTATTATATACTTTCAATGAAAATATTGATGTTCCAAGAGGTAATGTACTAAGTCCAAAAGAC
>JAFGOZ010000627.1 GCA_016926235.1 Bacteroidales bacterium
CTCCCTAAATAAATCCTCCTTACTTGCAAAATGGTAGTATAATGAGCCTTTGGCTTTACGTGCAATTTTAGCGATTTCATCCATGGATGTTTTGTGAAACCCAAAACGACCAAAAAGTCTGGTTGCTACATTTAATATTGATTCTCTTGTGCTGTCTACCGATTTGTTCATTTTGACTGATTATGTTTTATAGTACAAATTTAAGCATTATTTTTTAACCTCCAAGTTTTTCAAAAACCTACATAAGCTCTCTGAACTCTTTGACAAAGCTTTGGTTTCAGCCTTTGCTTATGGGGTTTTGGCAATCCCGTCATGTCGGGACAAGTTGTGTGAAATAAAGGTCAGTAATTTTTTAAAATGTGTAGTGTACAACAGAATTATAATCATCACGTCGGCTTAAGTGCCGAATATCCTGTTTTGTAAATATATCGCTTTCTTGTCCTTTCACAATGGTTTACTTTTAAATTTATCGTTGTCTCTGTCTTTTTTTTACACTTGGCGGTAACGGTTTACAATATGGCCGGTAAGGGATTGCGGGCTTATTTCCTATCAGGGTGCACGAAAAGTTGAAGCGGGCTACAAACCTCCGCATACCACTGAAACCCTTATTGGCTATATTGTGTGTTGTGGGCAGTTATTGATACTTCACATATTTCTTCAATTCCTTTTTATACAAGTTAATCAGTTTCTCAGTATATGTAACAATTGAAGACAGAACAGTCTCGTTATCTAAATTAATCCCAACTGCTTTAAGTTGTTCTAAAGGATAATTATTGCCTCCCATCTCCAAGAATTCTAAATATTTCTCAACATCTGGTTCTCCACCATTTACAATTGATTCGTAAAATACCAAGGAAGCAGTCATTGAAATTACATATTTATAACTATAATAATCTAACATACCATATTTTGTCCAACTACTTGGATTCACGTTCGTTATTGAATTTCCATAATAGTTTTGATAGATCTGTTTGTATAAACTATCTAAATAAGAAGCCGTAACTGCTTCATCTGATTCGATTGCAGAACATGCGCCAAATGTAAATTCTGTATTTAATGATTGCCTAAAGTAATACTCCATATTATTAATTGCTGTTTCAAGTACATGCAGCCTTTGCCTTGTATCACTTGCATTCTCTAATAAATAATCTATGAGTAACAATTCATTAAAAGTCGAGGTTATTTCATCTTTTAAGATAGATGGTGCGTAATTCGAAATAGGTTGTACATCCATTGAAAACATTACATGAACAGCATGACCTAATTCATGAATTAAATCAAAAATGTCCTTTAGTCTATTTTCATATGTAGTTAAAATATAGGGTGTTTTTCCAAACATTGAAACGGTATAAGCTACCGAACTGAGTTTCCCTTTATTATTAAACACATCAATCTTGTTGCTATCAAGCATTTCGCATAAGTGCCGGTTGTATGTTTGTTCCAAAGGTTCAAGAGCTTTTTTTATAATAATTTTAGCTGTATCGTAATTATATTCAGTCTGAGGTGGAAAAATTATGAAATTTTTATCAGCTGGTTGATAATTGCTAATTTTTAAGTACTCAGCTCGTAGTTTGTGGTATTCTTGCAACGCTTTCGAGCCTGATTTCATTTCAGTATATAAAGTATGATAAATAGAATCAGGAACTTTATCGTAGTCCAAATCCTCATCTAGTAAACTCTCGTATCCAACAGATTTAGCATATGCATATTTTAATTGTAAATCAGAAACAATTAACGCTGCAACCGTATTTCTTTTTGATGTATAGAATTTTATATATTCTTGAAAATCTTTAATTCTTTTATTCCTATCAGGAATGTTTCTATCAAAATCAGGTTCGTTAAGGTCGCTATAAAACAATTCATCATAAATCCCATTTACCGTTTCTGACGCTAATGAAAATCTATTTAATATCTGTTGTTGTTTTTTCTCTGGCGTGTGTTCTTTCTCATTTATCAACTTTGTAATAAAAAAGTCGTATTGTTTTAACTCTTCATTCTCCTTAATCCACTTTTTTAGTTTTCTTGTGCCTAATTCTAATATTGATGCATCAAATGTAAAAGCATCTGTGAATTTGCTTTCAAGAATATCCATTTGCATTCTCATAATTTGAGCAGACTCATCATTTAAGTCAACATGTTCTTGCATCATTGCATAAAGGTATAGCCTAAGCAATTCATTGTACAGACTATCTTTCTTATAAAGAATACGAAACAAATCTTGCGAATTCGTAATTATAAACTCTGATTTCCCAAATTTATCTATTTCTGTCTCAATAGCTTTATAGTCATTTCCCCAAGAAATCGAATCAGAACACAATGACGATAAATCCCATTTGTAAGTCTCAGAAATATCATTTCTTGATATAGATTCTTCACAAGTAGTTTCAGTCTTTTGATTACAATTCCAGCTAAATATTAGGAACAATAAAAAATAAAAAGCTTTTTTCATATCATGTTAATTGTTTTACTGTGATGTTTGGTTTAATATTGACTAACGTCAAAAATAGGTTTTAATAATCAAATAGTTACAAATCCGAGTTCTTCTGGTTTAAATTCAAATTTAGTGA
>JAFGOZ010000628.1 GCA_016926235.1 Bacteroidales bacterium
ATGTTATTTTTAGATCACGAATCAATCACCAAAGGAGGTGTACACTTTACTCCGAATCCACTGTACACTTTGTCCGGAATACTCAATGACCTACATTCCCGAAATTATCAAATGCAATTGCATGAGCCACTTCGTGCTTAATAATTGCCATTACATCTTTGGACGTAGTATATTGAATTGCCCATAATGAAATCTCAATCACCTTGGTAGGATAATATGTTGTCCCAAGAATATTTTTGCTGTACATGAAGTTTACTTTCCAATTGTGCCAATCATCTGGCAGATGTTCTTGTAGCAATTCAAGAGTATATGATTCTACTTCAGTTATTGACATTGGTTAATTCATTTACTTTTTCAATTATTTTTTTGAAAATCTCCTTAACGTCACTCTTATTATTAATCATCTTAACAAAATTTTGAGTATCTGCTGGATTGATTCTGACTGGGTTCTTCAGTAAGTACTCATTTAATGTTATCCCGTCATACAACATTAAAGTCTGCAAAAGTTGAACGTATAATACCTGCTCATATTTAAAAATATCCAACTTTGATTTTGGGAATTGGTTATAGTATTCAAGGAAGGAATTTGATATAATAATTTGATTATTACCTTGAAAATACTTTGACTCTGAAAAATTGTAATCTTCAATTTGGTTATGAATCTCATTGGGTGAAAAATGAAAACTTGGTAATTGTGGCGAAGTAGTTAATACAGTTTCAGTAGGAATAGTTTTTTCTTTCGAAGGATTTGTTAATTCTACTTGTATTGATGTTGGGTATTCATTTTCAGGATTACTTTGACTTGAATTATCATTTATTTTGAAATCATCGCCAATATCTTCAATATGAGTTTTTCTTGATTTAGTTATTCGATTTTTTTCTTTGTTTTCTTCATTAATGTTATTGGTGTAAGTGGAACTATCATCCAGACTGGTAGCGGAACTATCAACCACTGGTAGCGGAACTACCACCCCACTGGTAGTAAGACTATCATCTAAACTGATAGTACCGCTATCAATGTTAGAATTACTATCACTGGTAGCACAACTATCACTTTTTTCAACGAACAATTGATAATCACTTTGAATTTTTGAAAGCATTACATAATACACATCATTCTTCTCCATTAAGTAACCTTTTAATTTTAATTCTTCGTAGCATTTCTTGATGTCACTTCGGTTTTTGTTTCTATAAAATGACTTACTGGTTTGATTAAAACTGATGCCCCATTTATCGCTATGACTGAACAGTTGTATCAATAATAATTGACTTAATGGTTTGAGGTCTAATGCTAAAATTTGCCTCACTGGAACTTGAGAGTAATTAAGTACTTCAGATAAGTACTTCTTGTCGTAAGAAATTCTTTTCCTCATTTCGGGTGTTTTTAAATAAAATTATGTCGTGGGGTTTATTAAAAAGCGCAGGTAGGTAAATCCCACTAACCTCTCTGCTAAAATTGTTTTGTATCCGATTCATTTTCGGGAACAATCCTATTTCAGATTGATTTTAAGTAAAGAATTTACAGTGTGGAAAATTTCAGTGGAAGGAATGGCAATATAAAATTGCTCTTTTCAGTAGTCACAAAAATAACTAATTAACTCTCTACATGCAAGGATTTTTGGTGAAGCACCCAAAAATATATTTCAAATGAATATACTTTTGAAAATATCGTGCTAATAAGGCTTGTTTTTTTAACATATCACTTCCAACTTTCATTTATTCAACGTACATTCGTTTCTCCAAAACTTTAACTTTTCTTAAATCGATGCTTCTTAAAGAACTCCTGAAATCAAAAGGTTTAAAGCAAAAATGGCTTGCTGATAAGATTGGTGTTAGCGAAGTTTCCGTCTCCAACTGGTGCTCAGGTAAGAGTGTGCCCAAAAAGGCACATCTACAGAAAATCAGCGAGATTCTTGAAGTGCCAGTAAAAACCATTATCAACATTTGATGAATATCGAATCAAAGTACATATTGTCCTTTACTGCTGCTTCATTACGTTTAAATGAAATGGTCAAGGTTGCAATGACTGCTAAAGAAGAGGGGGAATCCAACCTGAACGTAGTAAAAGAAAGTGGTGTTGTGTTTGGCTCAGTAAAAAACAGGACAACCGACAGGGAGTTTCGTGAGATTCGAAAACGTTTGGAGAAACTAACCTCTGACCAAAAAAACATCCTGATTAAAGCAGACCTGAACAGCCAGAAACAAATTGCTTTTCTTGCCGTATGCAAACATTATGCTTTTATCCGTGACTTTACTATAGAGGTTATTCGTGATAAGGTGCTGGTGTTTGATTACCAGTTACACGAGTCAGACTATAATTCATTCATAAATAGCAAAATATTATTACACCCTGAACTCGAAGAGTTTTCGGAAACCACACGAAAGAAAGCAAAGCAGGTGATGTTCCGAATTCTGGAACAGGCTGGTATTATCAATAATGCCGTTGAAAGAACCATACAACCACAGATTCTTCAGCAGGATGTAATCAATGCAATTGTCAAAGAAGACCCTGTGTGGCTTAAAATATTCATGATGTCCGACAGAGATATAAAACAACTAAGGCACTGAAATGGAAGATATTGTAAAGAAATTCGA
>JAFGOZ010000629.1 GCA_016926235.1 Bacteroidales bacterium
ACCGTGACAGCTTTCTGGCTAAAGTACCAGGACCCTGCCCGGTGCTCGCGTCGGGTAACACAACCTCCCCATATTGCCGGGCCGTTAGCGGCAAGCATTTTCAGTTGGACAGTATTATCGGTTGGATTTCTGTCAATCATCAAAATTCTACATTTACCTCACCCTTACTAAATGTACATACTTCACTCCTGAGGTTCGACTAAACGCTCAAGAGCCCGAAATAACTGTCTGCTCTTCTCTCTGGTGCCTATTTCGTTTAGAAATAAATAGATTTCATTATTTGGAGATGTATATGCTGAGAATAGCTCAAAACCACGATCGGAACCATCAACTTGAATTGAAGATTGGCGAAACAATTTACTATGCGTTTCATCGAGAACCTTGCCAGAACGGAGGTAGCTATAGAACTTAAGTAGATCATCCAAAGTTGAATACATTCCACCACTTCCTTTAATGAGCCATGAAGTTGGTCCCCAGTTGGGTGGTATATTTGGCAATCCAACGATTTGCGGCCCGCCACCCGCAGCGAAGTTCGAAACAGTGAGTTCCTTTATTTCTCCATACTCACCAGTTCGATGCATACCTGCAGACTCAAAAAAGTTTTCGCGAATAAAGTCGTAATAAGACTTGTTTGACACAACCTCAATTAATGCTGCCAATAGTCCGAAGGCTCCATGCGAGTGTGATCGACCTGTTCCAGGTTCAAAGAGTAATTTTTGACAAAGCAATCGTTCAACTGCTGTTTCCCTGTCAATCCATGCAAGATCAGGATCCCAGTCATCATCTGTATGGAAGAAATCAGGGAGACCAGACTGACCAGTTAATAAATGATGAATGGTCATTGAGCTTTTATCTTTAGGCACATAATTAAAATACTTACTGATTTTATCCTCTATTGATATTATCCCATTTTGGTCAAGCAGTTGGATCGCCGCTACGGTAAAATCGATTGGTCGGGAGCCTGTATCAAAAATCGTATTTAATGTATTCGGTAATCCAAGATCTTTGTTAGCTAAACCGAATGCACGTTTGATGACGACCTCACCATTGAGTTTTACGTAAATTATGCCCGCCATACCCTCTTTTTCTAGCTGATCGAATGTTTCCGTAAGGTTGTCAACAGTTACATTCATTGGTTTAGGACTGTCTATAATAAATAGATCGGAAATCGCTTCCTCCTTGAAGTCTATGAGTATTCTCAAATGTTTTGTCACTTTTCCGCTGGACATAATCATGAGCACACCATCTTGCTCAGGTTCGACGGAGATATCATCGACCAAGCCAGACATCTCTTTGCGTATAATTTTCAGTTTTTCAACCAATGCATTCCGATCGTTGTTTGCCGTTTTCACCATTGATTCCTCAATGAGTGTCAAGATTGCTGCATCATCGTTGCTGCTCACCATCCTTTCAATATTTCTAACCGCATTGATAATAAACTCAGGTGCTTGGTTTTGGGCATTCAAAGAATACCCGCAAGGTGTGAAGATGAACAATGTGAGGACTAATTGCCCAAAGTATGTGGTGACAGATTTCGTCGTTTCTCTTATTAGAAAATGTAAAATGTATGGTTTCATATTCGTATGTTTTTTAATTTGTTTTTAATTCTGAAACAAGAATACAAATAGTATGATCTAAAAAAATAAGATGTTATGAATGAATACGGTGATGTTGCGAATACTGAAAACAAAGTGAAATTGTTAAAAATAGCTCTTTCTTAACATGAAAGCAGGAGTTCATAACATTTTGGCAAGCCATGACATGCTAATTTGTACTTTTAGGTTATGAAGAGTTATTGGATAGAAGTGATCATTCACACCCTTTTCTGGGTAAGCACCGCTTGGCTAATAACGTCGAGTTTTTCTATAGAGTCACATGAAATTGAAATCATAGACGGTATAGAAACCATAAACATTGTTAGAAATAACGGATTATATTATCAACTACTATTTTGTGTGTTTATATCGGTTATTGCTTTTTACATAAACGCATGGTTAATTTTTAATTTGAATCGAGTAAAAACAGATTTAAGTCCGATTTTATTTTCGGCTCTCGCTTTTGTAATTGTTCTTATTTTGATCTATGTAGTGATCGAATTTCGACCCTTCAACAATGTCCCTCCAATTCCAAAACAGATAGCATTTGGCATAGTTACATTCTACTTCTCCCTCTCAATTGCATATGGTTTGGCCAGACTTTGGATGTACAACAACCAAAGACAGCAACAATTAATACTGGAAAAGAAGCAAGCTGAATTAACCTTGCTGCGCAATCAATTGCAGCCGCATTTCCTGTTCAATGCCCTCAATAATTTGTTGTCAATGGTCAATCCATCAGAAAATCCAAAACTCATAAATTCATTTGGGCGACTTTCACAACTTTTGCGGTACGTAATTGAAGGAACCAATACAGAAAAGGTCAGCATTGAAAAGGAAATCGAGTTTCAAAAAAATTACATTGAATTACAAATGTTGCGTTTTAATGAGGATGAGGTACAGGTAAAAATCGATGTGCGCGGAGAGCATGACACACAGTTCGTAGAACCAGGACTGTTTATTGTTTTTGTAGAAAATGCTTTTAAATATGGCACTGAACCTGAAAAACTAACAAGAATTGAGATTGAATTTGATTTGTCAAAAACGGATTTAGTTCAATTTAAAATAAAAAACAAAATAATGATGAAGAATTCAAATGGCGTGGGAACAGGCATAGAAACAACCCGAAAAAGATTAGATTTAATTTACCCAAATAAACATAGACTAACCATTTCAAGCACTGATTATTTTATCGTTCAATTAACTATCAACACAAAATGAAAGCTATTATTGTAGATGACGAACCAAAAGCGATTGAACTACTCAAAAGTTATTTAGTACATTTTAGTAGCATTGAATTGGTTGCTACATTTAGAAATGGTTTAAAAGCATTTGAATATTTATCAAAAGAGCCTGTTGAATTAATTTTTTTAGACATCAATATGCCTCATATTTCGGGGATTTCTCTCTCTAAAATGTTGCCTGATAACATAAAAGTAATTTTTACAACGGCTTACTCAGAATTTGCCGTTGAAAGTTATGAAATACAAGCTATTGACTATTTAGTAAAACCTATAAGCTTGGACCGATTTACCAAATCAATGAGTAGGATTTTATCTGCAAATTCACCAAAAATTGAATCAGAAAAGAAAATAATCTTAGTAAAAAGTGGCTTTGAAACTTTTAGGATAGAAAGCGCTTCAATATTATTTTTAGAGAAAGATGGAAATTATATGAATTATCATTGTGTAAATCAGAAGATAATGGTCAGGGAGACCATTCAAGAATCACTCGATAAATTGCCTAATACATTTATACAGACTCATAAATCATATATTGTGAACAGCGAGAAAATTGAGAGTTTTGACAAGAACATATTGAATATGGGAAAGAAAAAAATACCTATAAGTGATTCCTTCAGAAACAAAGTATTAAGATCATTGGAATAATTATGCCAGCCGCTAACACGGACAATATGGGTAAGTTGTTTGTCACACTTTTTGCTTTTGCTCCTGCACCTAAGACAAATTTGTAATGGTTGTTGCACCCGGACACGCGCATCTGTCCGCAATTAAAATCCTGTACCGTGATAAATTTCTGGCTCCGAGACAGATTGTACCGCGACACTGCGCCAGTGCCCACAACTAAATTTGTAACCGGGGATAAATTCGTGGCTCCGATCAAAATTGTACCACGACACGCGTAATGCTTAATAAAATTTGTACCCGGACGGCAAAAAGTGCGCCATACCCTACTTGCACCGTGACAAATTCGTGGCCCCGCTGGCGCGGGTACCAGGACCCTGCCCGGTGCTGTCGTCGGGTAACACAACCTCCCCATATTGCCGGGCCGTTACCAGCAATTACAGCTATCGAGATGATGGGTTAAATCCTCAAGAAAAAG
>JAFGOZ010000077.1 GCA_016926235.1 Bacteroidales bacterium
ACTTCCTGAAGCTCTGATGAGTGCAGCGGTCATCCTCGGAACTGTAAATTACTTTATTAATATCAGATAGATCAATCAGACCGCCATATGAATATAATACATTAAAGGAATCAATATTGCAATATCAAATTCACAAATAAAAAACGCAATTAATATAGTTAACAGGATTAAGGAACTAATATGAGATTAAATTTAGAATACCTTGGACATATAAAAGCAAGAAAAGAACATTATTATTACACAGATAAAAATTCAATTTTTTGCTTAACTAAAAATATCGAAGAAGGAAGGGGGGATTTCTATTTCTTTCATATAGAGGAAATAAACAGAATTGCCGAACAGTTATCAAAAAAAGAGATTGAATCTCTGTTCTATCCTAAAGACATTATTGGAAAATTAAACGGATTTCATGGGAATAAAATATTAAAGAAAAAAAGTGAAGGGAAGGAGTCTGATTACCGGCTAACACGCCTTTCCTATATCTGCTATTACCTGGCATATGCAGGATATCTGAATATGGAAAAACAAGGCAATAAAATATTATTCAGAAAGACGAAAAAAATGAATCCCTGGAAGCCTCTGGAAATCAAATAGAGAGGAAATTATTCAAAAATCATTCATGTCTTAAGATTTCATAAGTGACGTCTCCCCTCTGGATACAATCCCTTACCATCTTTTCACGTTTGGATAGCTGGCTATTCCCTGTTTTAACTTCAATTAAGACAATCTGTTCAAGTGATTCTTCAGAAAGGCCGTCAAATACAACGAGATCTATTGGAGAGCCAAGGAACCGAACATCCTTTGGATGATAATTAAATGATGGGAAGTAAGGCAGAAGATGCTCGGTAACCTTGCCTTTGGTTACCGCCTGACTCTTTGCAACTGCATCCTGCCGGATCTTCTTCTCCTCCGCCTGCCTCCATGCATTAAACTGATTCCTGGCAATCTCTTCTGCACGGGTGAGAACTTCCTGCTCCTTTCGATTTTCAATCCGGTTTAACTCTTCTGTTCTCCATTTCTCAAATATCCTGTATGCCCTCTTATCAAGTGACGCACCAAGATGGACATACATCAGGTACAATACTAAAAGGGCACAGGCCAGTACCAAGATAACAATATATTCTATCGAAATTCCTGAGATTTCAATGCTCATCTAAGCACCTCATGAGTATATGCATAAAGAGCCATCTCTACATCGGCACAGTACCATTTACCATTCTCACGAAGACCATCCTGAACAAATCTCTTAGGATGAGGGCATTTTTCACCCTCATTATTGAGTTTCGATGTAATATATCTCAGGATGAAAATCCATGCGGCATATTCAAACTGCCAGCCGGGCGTCTTGGATATTGATCCTCCATATACAACGAGGTCAATCCATTTTTTTCCGTTGATTCCTCTTCCACCAGTTCCAAAGACCGAAACAATTCTTGTATCAATTGCACCATAATACTCAGGCAGAGAAAATCGCAAAAGTTTGCTGATGAAAGTTGGCCCGAAATATGCAATTCTTTTATCTAAGTCACTTATGTAAAACGATGGATCATAAAGTACTTTTTTTGAAATCTGTCCATTTTGGAAAAATGATAATGGTATAAAATTACCGAATTTAAGTTTAGGTTCCTTACTAAGGTTTCCCCATACAGCTAGACTACGTAAATGATTAGGTACTATCATACTTTCAGAAACGGCTTTTGCATACTGCTTTTCCAGATGGAAAATATCGGAAAATCCGGTACTAAAGTCATCGTTCCCCCATGAGTACTGAGTATAATATTTCGTAATACTGAAGTCATCCAGAAAACGGTCGATCTGCTTCAGTTTTTCACCATTTTTAACAGCTTCTGTCATTGTAACGGCACCCTCCATTGTAATTTGTACAACCACGATACAGTTCGCCTGTTTTTTGGGCTCTCCTCCAGACAAGCGGAGAACCGCAGACAGGGCAGATTCCTGCACGGGCCCCTGCTCTTCGTGTTCCGGGATTATAGTGTGCATTGGAATCATTATCTTTCAATGCTTCATCTGGACGGGATTCCTTCAATATCTGATCAAATTCAGGATCAAGATCTTCATATTCCCAGGGATGTTCTTCCCATATTATTCCGGACTCTTCAGCTTCCTCTGATGGTGTATCCTGCCTTCTTTCTGATTTTTCAATAAACTTATCTATTTTATAAGCGATTCGTGCCTTTTCCTTTTCGATAGCCTTCTTTTTCTCATTCTTCTTTTGTTTTCTTTTTTTGAGAATTTTCACGAATATTACTGTAAGGACAATTAAAATCAGAAAAGCTACGAAAATAAAAACTATAGGTAAGATTTTATTTTGGAGATAAATTTTAAATTTTTCATCCTCTATTTGTTTTTTTATTTGATTGGCTCTATCAAATGCCTCGTTTGCTTCTTCGGTTCTTCCGAGATTGTTTAAAGCAGCTCCCAGATTATACCATACATCCACTTCATCAGAATTCAACTCAATTACATTATTATATGTATTAACTGCTTCTTCATAGAGAGAAAGTTGAAATAACGTGTTTCCTTTACTTGCCCATATCCTTGCATCATTAGGATCTAATTCAATTGCTTTATTATAGGCTTTAAGGGCTTCTTCATAGTGACCAGTGTTATGTAATGCATCTCCTCGATTTGCCCATGCAAATGAACTATTAATACCCAATTCAAATGCTTTATCGCTCGCTGCAAGTGCTTCTTCATAACGACCGAGATTATTTAATACATTACCCTTATATGTCCATGCATCAATGTTGACTGGATCCAGTTCAATTACTTTATCATAAGCTGCAAGTGCCCCTTCATAATCATTAATACTAGCTTGAAGAACGAGACCTTTTATATAAATATATCCTACGTTCTCAGGATCTAGCTCTATTGCTTTATTAAATACTATAAGCGCATCCTCATAGCGATTAAGAAAATGTAGAGCTGCTCCCTTTCTATACCATGCAATTGAAGAATTTTGATCAATTACTATTGCCTGATCATAACAATATATTGATTCTTCATATCTCTCAAGTGAGCTTAATGAATCTCCTTTTTCAATAAACGCAAGAGAGTAATCAGGATCTAGATCTATGGCTTTTTCAAAGGCACTAATTGCTTCTTCAGATCTTCCGAGTTCCTCAAGGGCAAATCCTTTACAATACCATGCTTTTTGATTACTTGAATTCAACGCTATTGATTGTTCAAATGATGATAATGCTCCTTCATCATCACCTGAATTACCTAATATAATTCCCTTATATCTCCACAAATTCGCGTCATCAGGATAGATTTCCAACAACCTATTGGCTTCAGAGATCGCTTTATCATAATCTCCGGAATCAATTAATGCCTGGATATCAGCAAGAGACTGTTCATCAGCACTCTCCGCAGCAACTCCGGAAACTAAAAAGGAGAGAAGGATCAACAAAATTAACCAATTAATGGCTTCTGTCATTGTAACGGCACCCTCCATTGTAATTTGTACAACCGCGATACAGTTCGCCTGTTTTTTTGGCTCTCCTCCAGACAAGCGGAGAACCGCAGACAGGGCAGATTCCTGTATATTTACTCCCTTCTGGCGAATTTGTTGATTTTTCTGGTATTTTTTGATTGAAATCTAATTCAAAAGAATCAGGTTGAGAGATATCTTTTATCTGACGTGACACTTCAGGATCAAGATCTTCATATTCCCATGCATGTTTTTCCCAAATAGGCTGATTTATATCTTCTTTTTTGGGATTATTATCTTCTATTTGTTCTCCAGGCTGCAAAAATGAATTAATCTTTTTAATTATTCTGTCCCTTTCTGTTTTTAAAGCCTGTTTTTGTTCATTCTTTTTTTGTTTTCTCTTTATGATATATTTCCAAAAATTACGAGAAAGGATAAAAGAAATAATTAAAAACATTATTACCTCAATCTCTAAAAAATAGTCTTTAAAATATCCTTTTAAATCTAAGTATATTAATCTCAAAGACGCGTCAGTTGCCTCTGAAGATCTTCCAAGTTGTCGTAAGGCCTTTTCTTTTCCATTCCATGCAGATTTATGTTCTGGATTAATTTCAATCGCTTTATCATATGCATTAATTGCTTCCTCAAATCTATCGAGTTTACTTAATATAATGCCTTTATTATTCCATGCGAATGCATCTTCAGGATCTAGTTCAATTGCTTTATTATAAGCTAAAAGTGCCTCTTCGTTTAGATAAAGTATATACAACACATTGCCTTTATTGTACCATGCAAATGCAAATTCAGGATCTATTTCAATTGCTTTATTATAAGCTGAAATAGCTTCTTCATATCGATCAAGTCCATACAATGCATTGCCTTTAATGTTCCACGCATTAGCAGAATTAAAATCTAATTCGATTGCTTTTTCTAAAGCTGATAAAGCTTCTTCGTTTCGTCCCAGATTGACGAGTACTGCACCCTTGTTATTCCATGCTAAAGCATAATCAGGATCAAGTTCTATTGCCTTTTCTGAAGCTGATAAAGCTTCTTCGTTTCGTC
>JAFGOZ010000630.1 GCA_016926235.1 Bacteroidales bacterium
ATGAAGATCTCCAAACTTAGATATGGTTTCATCTTTGATAAAGAGATCTTCAACCCATGTATTTCCCTGATCGGTCGAATATTGAATATAAAACCAGATATGTCTTTGTTCATTAGAAGATACATCCGGTGAAGCTTCAATATAGAGTTTCTCTAAATTTTCCAGGTATGGACAAATAATATAGCACATTCTAGCCGAATCGGTATTTAAATACCTTGTTTTTCCGATTTCAATATACCCTTGCGCCACCAATGAGAGCTCATGGGTCAATTCATCATCAGCATTCTTTGCCCAGCAATCGGGCATAATCATGCATTTTGCATACGTGAAACCTTGCTGTTTTCCATTCTCATTATGATGAGCATCATCGTAATAATCCAAACATCCGTTATAAAACTCATCAATGCCATCTTCATTTTCATCTTTCCAAACACCACCGATATAATAACCGGTATCAGCAGGAATTAGAGCTGAAGGATCGAGTGTAATCTCCTCTGCACGTAAACTTGTGCAGAATGCTACTATAACAGCAGCAATTGCAATTTTTAAAAGTAAATGTTTCTTCATAGTCATATGTTTTAAAATAAATTAATAAATTTTCTATTTTCTATTTTCTATTTTCTATAAATTAATTTTTTTAATCTGCCAATGGATCAAAAGGATTATATCCTCCCCAGTTTATGGTTTGCTGCAGATTAGGATTCTTTTCCAAATCATCTACATGAATAAAATAAAAGTTATATTTTGGCTGTAAATAATTAATAACTCTTTCTTCATCTAAATCTATGTTATAGATTGTATTGAAAAAATCATCATATTGCGTATCGAAATCAATAGTATCAGCAATTACATTTTCAAAATGAGCATATATCGAATCACCTATTATACCAGGATCGAGAGACTTGATATAAGCAGTATCTAACAATGTTGCAATCCCATGCCTTTTGGTGCCATTTATTTTTGGTGTATTGTTTAAATCATTTATATACATATTTCTCCGTCTTAAATCCCAATGCCTCTTATTTTCAAATGCCAGTTCAATTTTACGTTCTAGCATAACTGCTTCTACCATTTCTTCGCTGGTTGTTGCCGTAATGCCATAAGAACCATCCCCAACTTCAATACCTGCTCTTTGCCTGATTAATATTAGTAAATCCCGTGCTTCCGCAATATTTTCAATCTCTGCAGCACATTCAGCAAGGTTTAAATATACTTCAGCCAAACGAATTTCAATCCAATCGGTTGGAGTTCTTTTTACATCGGTATTAGCTATTTGTGTATCAATATTTTTTCTGCAGTAAAATCCCGTAGATGTAAATCCTTCAGCAACCGATGGCCTTTCTTGTGTATTCGCCAGGTATGTCCATTGCCTTCTTTTAATTTCATTGTTAAGTTCCCAAATACAGCCATTATAAGCGACTGTCGCATAAAACCTGGGATCACGGTCTTTCCAGTAATAAATACTATCATAATCAGGATGATTATTAATGGGCTTTCCGTCCTTCATTGGGAAAGATTTCACAAATTCCCAATTTGGGGCATTACTGACTATATCTTTAGCATCACTCTGGCTTCTCGGCCTTACTTTGTCTTCATAATTATGGCTTTTGTTAATTTCATTATAGACAGTTATAAATATGGCTTCACTGGTTTCTTCTTCATCAATAAATATATTTTCAAAATCATCGTATAATTCATATCCATCCTCTTCACACATTTCTCTGGCAACTTGATTAGCATCATAAGCAGTTTGCCATCTTTCCTGTAAATTATCCGGATTAAACTGGGGGCTTGCATAAAATAACAATACACGCCCCTTTAAGGCGGCAGCAGCTCCCCTGGTAATCCTTCCCCTCTCACTCTCTGTCCATTGTGCCGGTAATAATTCAATTGCCTGGTCTAAATCCGATATGATCTGGTTTACACATTCTCTTGCCGAATTTCTTTTAACAAGTAAACTTTCATAATCAAAGGGATCTTGCACATGTAAAATAATTGGAACTCCACCATAATAAATAACTAAATTCCAATATACCCATGCCCTTAAAAAATATGCCTGACCTTTAATTAGATTCCGAACTTCTTCTTCTAAGCTTCCTTTATCAATATCATCTATTAAAAGGTTTAATTCTTTTATATGACCGTAAGTTATACTTCCAAAATTACCCAATACAGCACTATTTGACAGTTCACCATACATCATGTTACCTGTTCCTGCGCCAGAACATTCATCGGAGGTCTCTGTATTTTCAGTTCCATCAAAACCAGGTAAAGTAACATTATATTCCCTATTTAAATATAAATTTGCTAAATTTTCGTCTTTCCATATATCTTCGCTATCAATCGCATTTAATTCTTTTTTATCCAAGACTTTTTCACAACCAAAGAATATTATTGGAAAAAGTATTATAATTATATTTCTTTTCATCGTCTTATTTTATTAAGGTTATAGAGTAAAGTTTATTCCAAAGTTATAGGTACGCATCATGGGATAGTCATAAGCCCTTGAAACGCTCGGATCCTTATGATCAAAAGGATTAATAATGGTCCAAATATTTCCAGCAGTAAAGAATAAACGTAATTCAGGGATTTTCCATTTCACAGTTAAATTTGCTGGTAACCTGTACGAAATATTAATGGTAGTTAAACGTAGCGTATGCCCGTCACGCATCCAGAATGTAGAATTCTGCTCCGCCAATCCGTAATTATATGGTCTGGGATATCCGGCATCGGGATTTTCGGGAGTCCAGTAATCACTCCAGAATCCAAAAACATTTGAAGCTATTCCTTCTTCGGGATCAGGAAGAGCCTGTTCATCTTTACTAATAAACACCTTATGTCCGAAGGCTCCGCTAAATGTTAAATCAACTTTCAATCCTTTATAGGATGCGCCTAATGAAAATCCGTAATAATAAGGTGGATTTGTATACTCTGCTATTATTGTCATATCGTCACCATTTATGGTATCGTTTGGCGGGGTATAAGCTAATTTATTTGTTGCCGAATCTATATAATGATTTCCTCTAACATCTTTATAATACAACATACCTAATTGTGGCTCTAAATATCTTTCACCTTGTTCTATCCTGTAATTGGGATGCTCTGCCAATATAGCATCCAGTTCTTCCTGTGTATTTATAACTCCTAAACAAATATAGCCCGGCTGGTTACTGTCATCATTTTTAAGCTCATCTTTCCAGCTACCCACAACCGTAGGATTCTGGAAAAGCTTTAAAGGCCGTGCTTTATCCCATGAGAAATTACCTTTTGCATAGTAACGAAGATCATTTCCGATTTTTCCGTTATAACCTAACTCAAGTTCGAAACCTTTTGCGTACATTTCCCCATAGTTCTCTTCCGGAAAATTTCCTGTAATTCCAAAAGTTGTAGGAATTGTTGATTGCCGTTTATTTAATATATCATAAGTAAATCTGTAATAATAATCCATACCTAATATAATATGTTCTTCAAAAAAGCGTATATCCATACCAATATTGTATGACCTTGTTTTTTGCCATGTGACTTTTGGAACAGATACTCCTTCATGCTTTGCTTTAATACCATTTGTTTGTGTTTGTCCAAATACTGCTCCAACTTCATCACCCTTATATTGTAATTTCCACATAAACGGATCAACATTGTCATTCCCTACTAAGCCAGCAGAACCCCTGAATTTTAAAAAACTAATAAATGAAATATTGTTTTTGAAGAATTGTTCTTCGGAAACAACCCAGCCAGTCGAAACAGAAGGAAAGAAACCCCAACGGTAATCGGGATGCCATTTCGGGGATGCCTCATACCGGAATGTGGCTTCAACCAGATATTTCTGTGCATAGCTATAATTAATACGGCCTATATAACCTAAATTTCCTTTCTGCTTTGCACTTGATCCATTCTCCAAATTACTTTTCCTGTAAGCCCATAAATATTCATATCCCCTGACATCTGCACCTCCTTCTACCCTTGTCCAGTAACCTTCGCTTTCACTCTCACTTTGTTCATAAACCAATAATGCAGCAATATCATGTTTGCCAATTGTACGGTTATAGTTAATTGATGTATTAAGCTGGTATTCCTTATCCATATCCGTGCTTTCTTGTAATCCTTCAGTATTATCATAGAATCTAGACTTTTCTGGTGGTAAAGTATCAATAATAATATGCCTGTGACTTCCGGTAGTTTTAAATAAAAATTGTTCATAATTCTGGGCATATTGCTTGCCTCTTCCAAAACCTTCAGTTAAACTGTATTGCAATCTTATTTTAAGTCCTTTAATAAATGGAATTTTATATTCCAAAGATCCCTGGATATTTATATCTTTTGAATTTGCCGATTTATAGCTTCCCGATTCCAATAAAGCATAAGGATTAGAGGATATCCAGTTGTCTACAGGATAACCATCAATTGTCGGCGGAACCCAGGGAAGGGCAGTTAAGGCCTGTTTGTAAGTTTCTCTAAGTACATCTTCCTGCGATTCACCAGAAAAATAGGGTTGTTTTTTAGAGCTTTGATAATAATTTATTCCTAATGAAGCAGTCAGGTCATCTGTAATTTTCGCATCCAAACTGGTTCTCAATGAGTATTTTTGATAATATAAATTATCTAGACTACCTGTAATGTTGTGATATGAAGCCCCAGTAAAATAATTCACTTTTTCCGTTCCACCACTCACATTGAAAGTATGTTTTGCCTGGTAGGCATTTTTCCAGAGCTCATCAATCCAATTATAGCTGTTAGTATCAAAATGCTCCATTTCATCTTCGGAATAATAATCATACCTACTTGGTTTATTACCATCCATTTTCCACAGATCTAAAATGTCATTCCACATGGTTGCCAGTTCACGTGCATTTAACATTTCGGGGAACTGTGTAGCTTTCGCAATACCAAATGTCCCGCTGTAATTTACTTTTGTTTTTCCCTGTATACCATGTTTTGTTTCTACTAAAACCACTCCTCCAACTGCCCTGATACCATATACCGCAGCAGCAGCATCTTTAAGTATAGAAATACTTTTTACTTCAGATGGATCTAATAAATCAAAAGCCTTTTTATCCCTGATTACTCCATCAATTACAAAAAGAGGATCTTCCCTAGCCCTGCTGTAACTTGATACTGTCCTTATTCGAAAAGTAGTTTCTGCTCCAGGTATTCCGGTTGATTGCCCGACTTTAACACCAACCAGCCTGCCTTCCAAAGCAGATGAAAGATTACCAACTGTAACATCCTCAATTTCATCTGCTTTAATATCAGTAACTGCTCCGGTTAAGTTTGCCCTTTTCACACTTCCATAACCAATTACAACCACTTCATCA
>JAFGOZ010000631.1 GCA_016926235.1 Bacteroidales bacterium
ACTCCCTGCCTGCCGGCAGGCAGGCGTCACCCTTCAAAAAACAAAAACCCGCAAGACGTTGATCTTCCGTGAAAAATAAGTGTGAGTGTGGGTGTGAGTGTGAGTCTTGAGAAAACAGAAGCGAGAGTGCTCGCTCACGCTCTCACTCTCGCTCTGTTTTAAGTGGTGCCACCAGCCCCACCTTAGTGTTAATTGTATTTTCTGATTGCACGATTTAATGAGAATTTGCGCATTTCACTCATAAAGCCACAATTCAATTAAAAGATTCATCAATTTCCTATAATAACCTAATTGTATGTGATTGATAATTAAGAGTCTGGGAAAAGAAAATGACAAGATAAAATGCGTCACCAAGGACGTCAGCAAGATAAAGGTGAATTGATTTAAGGTTAAAATATAATATTGTATATTTATCTAACAAACAACCTATTGTATCATTAATCAAAAAGCTTCTATGAAGAAACTCCTTCACATCGCTTTTACTGAAGATCAACGCCTTCATTTCAGAAATGGAAATCTGATAAAGATTTGGAAAGATACTTATCCAGAAATCTTTGATGAGGACGACATAAGGCTTGCGTGGAGTCAAGGAACTTTAGGTTATAAATTTTACGAATGGCTGGCTGCGATAACCATTTATAACTCTATGGGATACTTGTCATTACTTGAGAAATATGAATTCCCAAAACATAAAAAGAAGCATCAGATTTTTAAGTCATTAGTACCTGATAATCTTTTTGAATTTATTATGTCTAAGAAAGAAAAACGTTCTCAGTGCCCAGATCTACTATGTTATAGTATCGATAAGGCAGATTGGTTTTTTTGTGAAGTAAAAGGTAAGGGAGACCGACTAAAAAAAGATCAGTCCAAATATTTTGAAAGCATTGAGCTGCTTTCTGGGAAAGAAATATATCTAATTAAGATTGATAAAATGACAAACTAAAAATTTATAGAATGGGAAATCTGAAGAAATTAAAATACTCTCTTCACGAGATTTGTAAAAACCAAAGAGCTTCAGACTCTGTAGAGCGATTTACATGTGATTTTCACAAGAACATCATTCAATCTTTGAATCCTAAAGATCATTCTTGGTTCGGGCGTACGCATAAATATGGTATTACTTACATGTGTAATAAGAAGAAAGCCTTTATGGCAATTAATATACATCAGGAGTTTGTATCCTGTATATTTTTTACGGGTGATAGAGCGATTAAGGGTTTGATAAAAGCCAATTGGATGAGAAAAGGAAATAAAATGGGCAGTGAGTATTACAGTATAGGTGATAATTATTCACTCAAAAAAGCAGTTAGTTTCTCTATTAATGCATATAAAATAGTTTCTAATTGGTAATTATGCTAGATATGAACTCACTTCTTACAATACGAAAAAATGGTGGATAAAAAATTGGTACATGAATAAAAATTGGTAATGATTTGAAAGCTGAGAACATTGAAAATCAGGACACTGATTATTTGAGAATACTAATTTATGATTACAAACTAAATATATGAGTACGAATACCGCAAGTATGTATGATTATCATTCTTAATGTGAAAATTTAAGTTAAATAACAGGAGACCTCTCTCAGGAGGAAGTGGTTTATTCTTTCTCATTCTGTCACACAAATGAAAAATGATTTAATATCTATTTGTACTAATAATTCAGTAAAAAGTAAATAATGAATAAAATGCTATTTCAATGGAATTATGATATTGAAGGATTAATCCCAAAGCAAGTCCGGTTAAGAAGAAAACTTTGGTTAAAAAAAGGCGAGATCCTTCTTGAAAAGAAGGACGAGAAAATGCATGCATATGTGTTAGGTAATGAGAGTGATAGAGGTGAGAGGAGAATTGAATCATATTTATGGATGTCAAGTTTGATTTCCCAAAATACTCCCGAAATTAGTGGAGGGAGTGGGGCATCAATACTTACTCCAACAGAATTGGGCACTAGACCTGTACTTTACACAACAATGGAGGTTATCATTCAAGATTCAGCAGTACGAGATATTGAGCAATACGCATTTAAGTTTATCAGTTTTATTAGAAATTTGCATAATAAGTATATTGATATTGTCAATGACAATGATTTTCTTGCGCTTTCTATTGAATACTTCTACGAATCTGAAAAGAAATCCATCTACAGCAGTAAAGGATTTATAAGTGCCATGATTAGCTTGGAAACTTTGTTTAATGAAGGCCCTTCTGATATAAAATATAAACTCGCACATCGGGCAGCGTTTCTTTTAGGATTGACTGGTTTGGATTCAATAGAAGTATTTGAAAAGCTAAAGATATTTTATAACCATAGAAGTACCCTAGTGCATGGAGGAGTTATTTTGAAACATGATTCTGATAGACATTTAGTTTCCAAATACACAAGAAGGGTCCTGATTATAGTAATGATATTACTTAGGGATATGGAATGGTCTAGTAAAAGTGGAAATAAAAGGAAAATAGAAATCCTTAAAGAAATAGACTATGCTATGTTGGATGAACAACGAAAGAGAATCTTAAGAAAAATTATCACCAAAGGCTTGAGGGATTTCAAATTGAATATTCCACGAACATTTGAGGGCCAAGATGATGGTAATGAGTATCGTGTTACAGCCTGGTAGCCAAAGTCGACCATAATGCTTGGCACTACTTCTGTAGTAATGTGTAATGGTTCCTCTTCCCTAATTTTAAAATTAAATCTATCATAAGCTCCGTCACCTTTCTATAAACAAAAACCCGTAAGACGTTGATCTTACGAGTTGGCAGGAATATTTAGAAGTGTGAGTGTGAGTCAAGGAGCTTGCGACGTATTTACGCAAAGCGGAAGCGAGAAAAAATGGTAATTATAAATAGATATAGATCTTAAAACTTGTTGGGCATATACTGTAAAGAATTATTTTTGATAAAGATTGATTTAAAGCCGTCAATATTATATGATTGATACTTTTAAGTATAGAAAAGTTGGCAAAAAAGAATGCGCAAAAAGATTTATAATTCCAGATATTCATGGCTGTTATAAAACTCTAAGAAAGCAAGTTGAAGAAGTAATTATTCCTTCTAAATCAGACCAGATTTTTTTCTTAGGTGATTATATAGATAGAGGTTCAGGAAGTGGTAAGGTATTAGACTATATTATGAACCTAATAGCTACTGGATATGATATTTACCCATTGCGGGGAAATCATGAAGAGAACTTATTGCAATGTTATTCCCAATTTGATAATGAATCTCTACAAAAAATAATAACTAGAATTAATAAAAGTCCTGATTTGCTCGATTTGGATGGTAATATTAAAGAAGAATATCTGGATTTTCTAATTAGATTACCCTATTTTATTGAAATGGAAGATTGTTTTTTGGTACATGCGGGATTCGATTTCAGGAAACCTGATCCATTTTCTGACTATGAATCCATGGTCCAATTATACATCGATATTAATAATTATGATACAAGAATGCTCGATGGCAAGAAGCTGATTCATGGACATATTGTAACTGAAAAAAATATTATTCAAATTATGATTAATAACAATTCACAAATAATATCACTTGATAATGGCTGCGTATATAATAAAAAACATAAAATTTATAATCATAAACAACTTGGAAATCTTTGCTGCCTTGAGTTAAATAGCATGCAACTATTTACAGTAAAAAATATTGAAGATTAAACTAGTGTTAAGTTAAATATATTATGACGTATATTCAAGTATTATTTGTATATTTGTAAGAAACTATACAAATGATACGGTACAGA
>JAFGOZ010000632.1 GCA_016926235.1 Bacteroidales bacterium
AATGCTGATGATTTCAAATCAGTTTATGATAAAAGTTTCAACAGCAAGGATAGCAATAATTTATGGGCAAATCCTCATTGGTTTCCAAAAGCTGTGATGCTTCGTTTTATTGACTACAAAAAAGAAGTGGTTCGGCAAATGTTTCAAGACCTATTTAATGAACCTGAAGAAATTGATAAGCGCATTGAACGATTTGTTTACCATTGCGATAACCTTCTTGAAGAAATATACGCTTTTGATAAGAGCATGAAAAACCATTTTCATGATGGACAAAGAATAGTTACGGTATATTTAGCTTTTCGCTATCCAGATAAATATGCCATTTACAAATACACAGAATTTAAAACATTCATGGAACTTGTCAGGGCGAAGGATATTCCATCAACTGGTGAATATGAGAGGTTCTTTAAAGTTGTCCGAATACTTAATAATATTCTGAAAAATGATGCCGAATTAATGAAGCTGCATAACTCTGTTTTAACTGATGATTGTTATAAGGGAGAAACTCTGATGTTAGCACAGGATTTCATTTTCACAACTGCAAGGCGTTTCATGTCTTGAAGTATTAT
Organism: Bacteroidales bacterium; assembly: GCA_016926235.1. The sequence continues at coordinate 570 of JAFGOZ010000632.1, forward strand.
TTGGCAAATACAAGTTCCTTATTGTTGAATTCAATTTGAAGGTAATCTGACCATTCCCAAATCCATACCCATCTTGGGACTGGAGAAAAATACTATTCTATTTCAACTCGTCTTCGATTTCTCTGTACAGGATTTTTTTATACCCATCATCCAAAATCGGGTCGACTTGGTTTATGAGTGGGTCTATCCAAGCTATTTTATTCATTGCCCAATCAATCCAGTTTCTAAGTTCTTCTGACGTTTTACCATTCTTTACTCCGTTTGCTGCAACAGTTCTTACGTAGTCTCTGAGAACATTTGCTTTGTGTAAAAGATGTGCCTGAATGAATAGTTCCCTGAAACGCTTAAATTCATTTTCTTTTCTCTCTTTTATTTCTCTTTCAATGCGTTCTCTTTCTTCACGTTCTCGCTGGAGTTTTTCATTTCTAATTCGATATTCCTGCAATTCCAAACCAAGTACTTCCAATTTTGCGAGTATGCTGGACAACTTGTCTTCAATCGGTTGTTTATCATCAACCCATGTTCTTTCCCTATAACCTTCTATTTTAACTGATAAAAGGTTAGCAGCAGAGTAATCTTTATAGCCGAACCGTTCATACATTTCATATTTAAGTTTTTCTTTTACCGATATTTCTATTCTGCCCCCATATACTATTGCGTATGTTCGCCCATATTCAATCCTGATATCGTGTCCTCTTACACGCAGGAGTTCAATAAGTGCGTCCAGAAAGCGTAATGCACGACTTAAATTGTGTCGTGATACTCGGACATTCAAAACACTATCCCGTGATGCTATAATGCCCCTATGTGGGTTATAGCATCGGGTTTCGTCAAGTAAGCACTGTCTTGTTTCAATTATCAGTTTATCTGGCTTGGATAGTTTTTCAGGAACTTTCAATGGCAACGAGGGGTCGTTTTCAATCTCTTTTTTAAGTCTAAAGTATTTGGCAACAGGAGAGTTATCTTCCAGACCCCTTTCATCAAGTCTTACCTCGTTCTTCCCAGAATACTTGTTTGGTAGCTTTATTCTTTTGACATGCACTCCAGAGCGAACCTTTTGCCAGTGCCCCATAGGTGGCAAGGGAATATGCATCTTTTTGCATATTTTCCGTAATCCATTATCTGAAATCTGGTATTCTTTGGCAAGAACAGAAAGAGGTTTTGTCCAAACCAATTCATAAAGGTTCTGGCGAGTAAATGTTCTTTTTTCCATAGCTGCATAAAAAATTATCGGATACTTGACAAGAATTCAATAAATGTATAATTTAGTAAGGTGTTTCGCAGTTTCTGGTGCTAATAATCAATAAAATCAATAAGGCGTTATGAGCCTGCGATAACATTTGCTCATTGAAATATATTAAAAGGCGGCACATCCCTCCTTCTTCTTTATCAGACAGTAGTGTATTGCAGACATTGACTTTCACATATTACAAATGTGTCGCCTTTTAAACCATGCTGGTCAAACAACCAATATTAGAGGCGGCACACCTTTCCTTTTAGCACGAGGAAATGCAGCGAGACATATTTATATCACAATCATGCCGCCTTTTTTAAATTTTTGGGCGACCAGCTTTGAGGCAGTCCTTCTTACCCATAGCACGGGGTAAAATGCAGCGAGACAATTCAGATAGGACTGCCTCTTTCTTTTTCAAATATTGTTATTGAGGATTGTGGAGAGCAATGGATACTTTTCGGATGGATTATTCAATAAAAGTTATCTAAGTCCCATCTCTTTCATTATTTCATCCATGCTTCCAGCATTAAGAAGCATTTGCATATTTTGTAATGATGCTGAATGGGAGTGCCCTTTATGTCTCAGAATTATGTAAAGTGTGACATTATCGGCGAATTTCTTATTTGTGGTGTACTTATCATTGAGAAGATTAATACCTTCCATAATATTTATGAGAGGTTCGGATAAGCCATCATTAGCTAATTCTCTTTTGGCAACAGTTAACATATCACCAATTCTTTCTTTTGGTTCAATGTATTTGCTATCAAGTTGGTTAAGAATGTTGTTGTATCTCTTGACAATAGGTTCAGCTTCAGTGTGGTGTTTCCCATCATTGATAGTAGCAAGTTTGCAGCCTATAGTTTGTGCACTTAATCCCACAAATAGAAAGGCAAAGAATGTTGTAAGAATACGCCTTTTCATGATAGATTTCTTTTTATGTGATTTACTTATAAATGTGATTATTATATAAATCAAATTTACGAAATCTAAGTTAATTAGAAGTGTGATTTAGTCTTTAGGTATACCTTCATCGTAATAAATAATTATTATTCATAAATGTTGTAAATTAGCATATTAGTCGTAATAGGAAACAAGTGATTATTTATAAGTAAGAAAAGTTATAATGAAAACGCTTTCGCCATTATTTTTAATCAGCCTAATAATTGTAGGTTGTATATCTAACCAAACTAAAGAAGGAGACTTACTTAAATATAAAATCATCAGCAAACAGGATAAAAGCTATATGAATACTTCAAGAATGACGTGTAAAGTCTTGCTTGATGTTGGTTCATTGCCTACTGATGATGAAATAGTGCGGACAGCAAAGTCAATTTGGGAGAGTGGTTATAAGGATTGGAAAGAGTTCTCCGTTTCAGTTTTTCTTCCCGAAATGAATGCTGAGACTTTCGAGTACGCCATCGTGAATTTCACTGACAAGGGATTTTCAAATTTCTTTAAATATGAAAATGTGTTAATGGGTACAAAATGGGCAGAAAATAAAATTGGAGCGTCAGCACAAACAGAAAGAAGTGAAGCACGGCAAGAATTAGTTGGGGATAACCAAACAAAATTGAAAGAGTATAGTATAAATATTTCTATAGTACCTGCTGCAGAAAAACAAATTAAAGTAAAAATTGAAACTGGTTTTCCTGATGGAACTAACCTATTATTAAGCGTTTACAGAATTTATTATCAAAAAGGGGATACAACAGAATACAGTGGTAACCTTGGCGAGGTGAGATTTTCAGTTAAAGAGGGCAAATATGAAACGCTAATATCTTTGAACGATGAGAAATGGTATAATGAATACCAAGATTTAGCGAGAAGCCTCCCAAACGATTTTCCACCAATAGCAAAAATATCAGATATTATTACTATTGACGTACTCTACACTGCTGCGACACCTCAACCTTCAACAGTAAAAGGGATTTTAGGAGAAAGGGGTGAATATGTTACTGGTAAAGGGGTTGGACATTTCGGGACAGGAGCAGCAGGGAGATTGACAACCCTAAGTGCCTCAAAGGAATATAGTTTCCCGATGAAGGGAACAATTAAAAAAGCACAAGAATATGCGGACTTTCAATCATTGAAAGTAAATCAAACATACTCCGTTACCAAAGAAACACCATTAATGCCTGAATTTGAACCTACAGACCCAATGGCAGCGATGAGTAAGATTAAATACTTGCCTGCAAATTGTAGGATTAGGATTTTATCGATTAAAACCAAATTGAATTCCCCTTGGTATGAAGTCCAAGCTATTAATACATCTGGTGATGTTATTGGTAGGGGATGGATTAATAGTACGGCTTTACTTGGGCAAGACATTCTGGTAATAAATTAACCAAAAACCATTATTGCTAATCAGTACTTACAACTAATCATCAGGAGCATTGAATTAGCAAAAAACATCTTGGACATACCGCTTGGTTTAAGAGGATGAGATGTATAAGAATATCATTGAGGATGCCATAAACTGAGTTAAGACATTCGTTCAAGTGGTCAGGGTATCAATATCCCCAAGCGACCAAAACCAAATGTCCTCGCCATCGATTTCCAAATTCCATGAAAGGTTATAGCATTTACCTGTTTTCAAGTCTTGTACATTAAGATAAATGACATTCTAATAATCTTGGAAGTTAAGCAGCCTGATTGCAGCGACATCATCCCCAATGATTTTTTTCTCGACCTTCAGGTAGGGCATGCCCTTGGTAAGACTTTTACCTTTGGTCATTATAAATGGCAAATTGAGCACGATGGTGTCAGGTGAAACATATTCAAGAACCTTATGTCCTTCAGCATTGATATATGGTTCGTTATTCATCATCAAGTTCCAATAGGTCAGCAGCATCATACTCACTGGCGATTTCATTGTAGACCATATCCTTTATATCATTCCAGCGTAGGCAAAAATGCTCAGGATGTTCATTATTCACATCCAGATTGACCTCAGCAAAACACCCTGTATCAGGATTGGTAAACAGCATCTGAAGAAAACCGCTATTGTAATCTACGTGCTTGAGTTCGTACAATCCAAAACCATTGGGGTTGATTACCAGATACTTCTGACCGAACCCCAAATCAAGAGAGGATTGGTGACGGTATAAGAATATCGAAAGGTGTTTGTACTTTCCAGCTTGCATTGCCTCAATCAGTTCAGGCAAATCTGCTGGGTATGTGTTATATGTTACTTTTTCCATAGTAAGACATTTTCTTATAAATACTTACATAATCAGTTTGGGGAAGTCATTGTGAAGTCCGCAATCAGAATAGTGGAGTTAGTAACAACAATAAACCAGTACATTCTTACCAGCACCATTTGTATATGACCTTGGCTGGATGTTTATTGTGTTATTGTCTGGTTCAATTGCCATAGTTGGTACATTATAAGAGTGTACAATACCCCTTAAAGGTATCCCCCCGTACTCCCCCCCAGTATACCCCCCGTCCCTGTAGGGACTGTGGGTGCTGCATATAAATACTTTTAATTAAAAATCCAAACAGCAATAAAACAATTGTGAAATCCACAGCAGGTGGAAGGAAGACGAAAATCACGACCCGTGAAAATTTTACAAAAATTAAAATCGGAAATCCAGACCCACCTGAATTATCAATGCCAATCCGTTTCAAAAAAAAATCCCCAAAATTTGAATTAATATGGAAAAATAAGGATGTCCTTGTAGTGATTTATTTAATCATAAGCACCAAGCCTCGTCTGCTTGTACATCTCATTCCAGTAGGTTTTATATGCTATACCCGATGCAGCAAAAATGGTTTAAGTTAATAATCAGTTGTAGAAATATTTTTCGCCAAATATTTCAGCGTAAACACCAGAATTATTGTGAATTCCATATTCAAGAACCATATCACATAATTCGTCAAGCATCTTCCCAAGTATCCATTGATTTGAGGCGCATGCCATTATTGAACCATCGTAGATTGTTATTCTGCTAAAAACATGTGGATTACCTTGGTCATCATGGCTTCTTTTAATAATTCCGAAAAAACATTTGCCGTTACTTGCCTCTGCCATAAACATCTCTGTTATCTCAATCCTGCTATTCTTGTTTTTGCCAGACCTGCTCATGGTTAATAATTAAAATCCACAACATTTAATAAAGTGTAAATCAGCTTAATAAGCGATTACTTATTGGGAGTGTTAGAAGTCCACCTCATGACTTCATTTGCTATATCTTCATCAGAAATTCTTAAATAATGGGCAGTATCTTTCACATCCTTATGCCCCAGAAGAAACTGCAGATAATGAATGGGCAGGTTTTTGTTAAAGTATAGATAGCTGGCAAAGGTCTTTCGAGCCATCTTATTCGTGATTTTAAAGCCAATGTTTGCCAGACTGCTTATTCTACCAAGATGTATATCAAAATGCGTTAAACTGAGGTTTAAGGGAAAATTTTCACCGTTTTTAATCTGGTATTGATTGATAATTTCCTGCCCACAGAAGATTTCGCCATCGTATATTGGGATTGATTTACATAAGCTGCCGTTTTTGGCTCGTCTATATCTGATATGGGTAAAATTTTCATTTTGTGAAAAGAATAATTTTGACTTCATGATATCCGCATAGTATTGACCTGTGCTCACCATAAAGAGAAAACAGTCAAGACATTTGATAATGTTTTCCTTTTTCATATTAAAAAGGTGCTCTGATAATTCAACAGGTATTTTTTCGGATTTGCGATACGGCTCAAGCTGCACCTCGCCACTTCGAAATTTCCTCCTTAATTCAAATAATTTATGAATTATGTCCTCAGTTAGCGCAATATCATTATTGTCAGGGCACTGGTTGTCATATTCTTCCGTGAAAACTGACAGCTTATAGCTTGGGTCGACAGGCAGCCTTTTTTCAGTTTCCAGATACTTTATGAACCCTTTAACTTTTGTATGAAGTTTTACCTTATAGTTATGCTCACCAGTGATATAGCGATAGAAGTTATTAAGAACAGCTTCAGAAATTTGTGATGGGTGTGTCGTAATTCTTTTCTTTATCAGGAATTCCTCGAAATATTTTAATGCTGTGTTATAGCCTGAAATTGTGCTTTTTGAAAGAGTGTTTCTTGTTTTCTTATTTACTCTTTCTTTCTTGCTTTTAATGAAGTCTTCCTTATAGTCAAATATTGATGCTGTGCGTTTAACATTCATATCGACATAGTTGTCAATGAATGCTTCTACATCATATTTTGTAAAGTTATTATCCGTAAAATGTTTGCCCAATTCATACCTAATTGTGAATGCATAATTTTCCAAGTCACTAAATGACCTGTCGCCCATTCTTTTCCTTATTCTTCCTTTAAAGTTGGGATGGGTAACATATAGCCGAAAATACTGGTCATCTTTTCGGAGTTTTACTTCGAAGTGTTTGCTTTTAACTTGTCCCATAGTTTTATCGTATTAAAGTAACAGGTTACTCATAACACGACAAAAATAAGTAATAAATTACTTTTTGGGACTAAGTATTTACTCTAAATTGACCAATTAAAGTAATGTAACGACTAATATTACAATCAAATAGGTGAATAGATACTTTCTTAATTAAGAAAAGAGTAAATAATTACTCTCCGCCACCGACCTCAACCTTATCCCCCCTGAGCGTAGCGAAGGAGGGATTTTTTGTTTGCAGGCCGACGCCCGTTTGCGAGGCTGAGGAATG
>JAFGOZ010000633.1 GCA_016926235.1 Bacteroidales bacterium
ATGGTGTGCGGCTTCCTGGGAGTCTTCTGGAATTTGAGCTATGGACCCGAGGACCACCTCGGATCTACAAGAATGGTCCTTGATGAAAATGGCACCGTAAAAGAAGCTCTGATGTATCAACCGTACGGTACGGTGAGCGATGTACAAGGGATATCAGGAAGCAGAATCGATCCCCTCAGGCAGAAGTTTACGACTAAGGAGTTTGATGAGGAGGGGGATGAGAACGGGGCTCCGGGGATTGATGCATACCACTTTGGTTTTCGGGTGTACGATCCTGAGATTGGCGTTTGGATGAGTACCGATCCGAAAGACCAATTATTTAATCCTTATGGTTATTCCACAAATCCACTAATAACAATAGATCCCGATGGGCGATCCATTATAGGTGCAATCGTTGGTGGTCTAATTGGCGCATATGGAATGGGGGCATTAGCAAACGGCTCTCTTAATCCTGGCCAATGGGAATGGGATGATGCTGAGACGTGGTCATCTGTGATTGGCGGGGCTAGTATCGGAGCAAGTTTGGGGAATAGCATTGAGAATGGGATAATAAATGCCTATTATAACGCCCATGGAAGTGTTAACACAGCTTATGGAGCGCGTGCTGTACTTTCTGCTCATGGTGGGGCTGCGGGAATTCAAAATTGGCATGATGCATTTAACAAAAGGTACTTTGATCGTCTTGCTAGTGCTGCCGTGCAAGCCAATAGTATACCTGCAGAAATGTCATCTGAATTAGATCTGCTTGCGCAAGGTAGTCCTCGTCCAATTCGCTATGGATCTATAGGACTGTCACAGGCAGAACTCAATGAATTAACGTATGGAATAATGGGGCCTTCAATATATCGGCCTTCAAGAGTACTAGAACATTACCACCATATTGTCGCAAGAAGAGCACCCCAAGCAGCTGAAGGTAGATATATTCTTGGTAGATTTGGTTACAGTGTGGAATATGACCCAAATCTAGTAAGATTACCAGGTTCACCATTAAGTAGAGCACCAGGAGCATATCACCCAACATTGCACACTAATCCATATTACTATAATGTCAATATGTTTTTGAGAACTGCACGATCACCTGCAGATGTAACAAATGTTCTTATAAACATAGGACAACAACTCCAATCTAATACATTTCCTATGGAAATAATACAGGCAATACAATGATTTATATACTTTATGCGGATATGGAAAATTATGAAGCTATTACACCAGTATGTCAAAAAGATTGGGATATCATTAATATATTTGATGGCAGAGATCTTTCTATTGGGTGGAGGCCACTGTCTTTATGTAAATTTAAAGATTCAAACAGAGTAAAAGAATTAATTTCTGGTGATTATCCACTAATTGCTAGTCATGTGCCTACATTTAGTAAGCATGCTGCAGAGATTTTAAGTCCACTTATCAAAAAATATGGCGAATTCGTTGAACTTATTGTTGAGAAAGAGATTTTTTTTGCTTTTAATGTGCAAGAGTTTTCTGATGAATTAGATATGAATAAATCAGAAATAATAGCATACCCTGATAATCGTATCATGTACGTTAAAAAATATTTCTTTAAAAGTAAAGAAGTAGAAAAATTGCCGATTTTTAAAATAGCACAATTGCCATTTGGAAATGTATTTGTTAATGATGAGTTTGTATCCTTAGTTAAAAGACATGACCTTAAAGGTATGCTTTTTGGGAGAATCAATTAATCCAATTTTGCCATTATAAGATTAAAGGAGCAAGCACATGAGTCAGCGCGCACTCATCAGTGTACTGATATTGTTTTGTCTAAACGCAGGATTTTTATCCGCCCAGGTGTCCACACTGGACCCGTCACAAACGGTGAACCCAGCCACTGGAGAAATGGGATTCTCGTTACCGCTTGGTACCGTGCAAGGTATAAGCAAAGGATTCCCTGTAAACCTGTCTTATCAGGCAGGCATCAAGCTTGACCAGGAAGCCTCTCCTGCAGGATTAGGTTTCAATTATGCACCTGGTGCGATAACCCGTAAACCGATATTTGTTCCCGATGATGCAATAGGCAGTCATGGGAATTACTATACTGATAACGATGTAGAAGCAGATACTCCAGCCTGGCGTAAAATTATTAATATATTCCTGACAATAATAGGTGCTTTTTTAGCAATTGCCTTTATCATCATTACATATGGAGCTGGTAGTGCAGTACCTGCAGGGTTAGTTGCTTCAATGTGGACTGTTGGCGGTATCAGTTTGGCTATCAATTTGATTCCGTTAAGTCCTGGTGATTACATTGCAGGCGGTGAGCATATTGAAAGTTACAGGGGTAAATCAGGTACCGGTTTTTTCCGGGGTGCTAACGATGATTTACCTGATTTGTTTTTTGTGAATACGCCATTTGTATCCGGCCAGTTCTCCTGGGAAGGAGATCGTACGAATGGAAGGTTTGTCTGGAAAAGCATAACAGCCAGTAATGAAAAAGACTATGAAACCGTGAAAATCAATAAAAAGACTGATTCTAAGGGGTATCTCCTGTTTGAGATTGTCTTAAATGACGGAACCCGGCTGATATTTGACAAATATAATAAAACACCCCATTTTGAAGATGTTTGGAATATGACAAGTTCTGGTGCTTTAGATATCTGTGGAAAAGCGGTTACACAGACCTTCGAATGTGTTCCTGAATGTTGGCATTTAACAAAAATATTATATAGCGACTATGTTGATGGTGGTGGTTTACCCGATGATCCACTCGATAATTACAGGGACTTAAACAAAGGCGAATGGGTTGCATTTGAATATGATAGTATTGCAAAGACAAGGATTTTTAAGGCATTCCGAATGACGCAACTGTATGGTACAACTGCTCTTCATTCACTAATAGGAAGAATAAATAATATAAATAGATATCCGGATGGCAACCTGCCTTTAGAACCTATAACTTTGAGTTGGTTGAAGAAGATTCATACCCCTGTTGATTTTGCTGTATTTACCTATTCAATGGATCGAAAAGATGATTTGTGGTTTGATGCTGAAAATAATGATGAGATAGTCCCGATGCCGGTGTTGAAGACAATCTCCTTTAAGAATAAAGATGGAAGTGAAAAAAGTACCTATACTTTTAATACTGATTACGACCTTCGTCCGAACTCGTTTAATTCGTTCAAAAAATCATGGCAACTGATAGGTTCTAATAACAGAATGCTCTGGCCGGACGAAGTTGAAAGGCTAATCGGTAATATTGGAGCAAAATCACTGACATTACGAAGTATAAGTGTTTCCAGTGCAGGAAAAACATTACCACCAGTATTATTTTCTTATGATGAGAAAACTAACTTTGAAGCATATAGTATTGCTGCAGACGATGGAAAGATTGACTATACGAGATTCTTTATGGATGATGGTTGTGATAAGGAACTGTTCCCGGAACCGTACGAACGACACTGGTATATTGAGCAGAAAGATTACTGGGGCTACTTTCGGCGTAATACTACAGGTTCAAATAGATTTAACCCATATGGCTCCAGAGACCAGGCTTGCATTTCAGGAACTAATATTCCTTATGCATCAGCATGGTCACTCAAATCTGTTCGCATGCCAACAGGACAAACCATTGAATGGGAGTATGAGGCAAATCGGTACCAGTTTGCAAATGGTATTCAGCTGACCGGTGATTCAGATAATCCGCAGGTGCAATATGGGGGTGGCATTCGTGTTCGTTCGGTTACAAGTAAAGATCGTACAAGTGCTAAAGACAAAACCATCTCCTACTTTTATACCCAGACAGCTGACGCCGGAAATTTTGAAGAAAACGGAATAAATTCCTGTGGGCATGCAACCGCTCTCCCATACCCTTATCTTCTGGACGCAAGTGCCGATAAGAGACCGCTGCCTGCCCGCGGTGGACTTTATACTGCAGCGAAAATAGCTTATGAGCAGTGTATTGTCGCTGAGGGCTATGATTGGAAAAACCACCGTGCGCCCAACGGCTATACTGTGTACAAATTTGTTACCTCAAAAGATTTTCCGAATCTTGGAGAATATGGAATGACTGATTATAGTTGGAAACGTGGTATGGTTGATACTGTAGAAGTCTATAACAGCAGAAACAAATTACTATCGCGTGATGTTTCGGAGTATGAGTACCATGAACGGGAAATTTCTTTACCGCTGCTGCCATTAAACAGCTATTACACACAGACGCATTTTGAGAATACCAGTGGATGGGTCAAACTGAAAAAAACTGAGAAAACAGTAAATGGGGTAAAATCCAGTAGCACTACTCTTTATGCAAATGATTTGACCGTTGAATCAGCGGATAAAGACAATTCTCCTCCAAAGAAAGTATCGGTATTTGATGCTAATAAAAATATCATGCCTTATAGGTATACACCTTTTTTAATGGATGAGAATGATCGGGTTGTTGTATGTAAAAAAACACACAGTAGTGAGCCAACAAAAGAAAAGATGGCTATTATTAAATCTGATGGTACTGAAAACATAATACTGTGTCTTGGTGAGTATGTAAATAAAGATTTGGCAACACAGAGCAGTAATGAGTTGTGGTCTGAATGGCAGTTGTACCGTGAGCTGATTGATATTGGACGATGTGATGTTGTGGGGGCAGAATTTTTAAAAATGGATGCAAATGATGACGATGATCTTGTTGTTGTAACGAATCATCGTTACCAGTCTTCCGATATATATCTGTTCGTATACGTTTTTCACGATATTCACATAAATGACATTACAAAACAGATGGAGTATCATAATAATTTCGGAACTGTTGGAAGAGCATCATTTACAAGGCTTGATAGAAAATATGATGAGGTTTATAAATGTCCGGTAGGCTGTGTGATTGGGAACTTTCATGGAGGTGCTCATCCAGATTTCCTTATACTTACCCATCAGTATAATTCACAACCAGTGTACCCGGGAGATCTTGTTCCAGGCCAGGACAGGTCTATATATGCAATAATGGATTTTGAAGAAAGAAATCCTTTGGACTGCTATACTCCGACTGTTTACCGTTCTGCTGTTTCTTATCCATACTTTGGGCACAGTGGATTTTTTACATCACTTGATAATAATGGATTAAAAAATGATTTGGTAATAACAGGACCTGGTATTACTACAAATGCCTGGCTACCCAAACAAACCCGACCAATAGTGTACCACAAGTTTATGAATGTTGATTTTGATGACGTAACTCATAGCATAATAATCTCTGGGGGTTGTCAGAACTGTGCTGCAGATTATGAGTTATTTACGCTAAACCCTATCAGAGGCTGGGATAAATTCACTTTTGCCGGGGTATTTAATGACGAGGTGTCTGATCGGCTGCAATTTATTTTTCCAGAGTGGAGTGAAGATAAATTTCATTTCTATACATTCAATTATCATACCAGTACATTTAATGCTGATTACGATGGAATGGCAAATCGTACTTATACAAAGAATAGTAATGGAACTATTTTATTGTCAACAAATATACCTGCTTTTGCACAAGAGCCTTATAGCGAAATGGGTGCTTCTGAAAACAAACATATGTTAACGCAGCAATGCGGGGCAGTTACCTATAATCTTTCTGGCACAACAACAGAAGATGTTCTTAAAGGGGATCTTTCCGGATATTCAAACCGTGTGGTGGCAGCTACAGCATTAACTTGGACAACCAATAATGATGGAGCCTGGCTTCCTTGCGCAAATTACGCATGGAAATCTCCAATGAACAGTGCAGGCCTGCCAATCGCATCTTATATTCCGTTTAATTACACTACACCAGCAGCAAACGATACATCATGGAAACTATCTGATAGTATCTGTAAATACACTATCTACGCTTCAGCTAATCTTCCAAAAGAGGTCGCTAAACCTACTTCAAAAGGTGGCAGACTGAAATCTTCAATTATCTACGGGCATAAAGGTACAATAACTACTGGAACTGTAACAAACGCCTGTTTTGAGGAATG
>JAFGOZ010000634.1 GCA_016926235.1 Bacteroidales bacterium
CATTCCTCAAAACAGGCGTTTGTTACAGTTCCAGTAGTTATTGTACCTTTATGCCCGTAGATAATTGAAGATTTCAGTCTGCCACCTGAAGATGTCGGTGTGGCGGTCTCTTTTGGAAGATGAAATGAAGTATATTTACAAATACTATCTGTAAGCTTCCATGTTGTACCATTTGCCGCTGGTGAAGTGTAATTAAACGGTGTAAAAGATGTTACTGGGAGGCCGGAACTATCCATAGGAACTTTCCATGCGTAATTTGCACAAGGAAGCCATATACTCTCAACATTTGTCCATGTAGCCGCATTAGCTGCAACGACTCGATTTGCAAAACCGGAAAGATCACCTTTTAGAACAGAGTCAGAAGTAGATCCGGAGAAGCTATATGTAACCGAACCACATGATTGTACTAACATATGTTTATTATTAACGCTATCAGGATGTCCCATTTTTTTATATGCATCTTGTGAATAACAGGGAATCCTTGTTGCCATTAATATGGTACCATTGCTATTTCTTGTAATTATACGATTAGGTGCACCATCGTAATCACCATTAAATGGAATGGAATGATAACTAAATATATTAAAATGAGATCCGTTATTACTCCATTCAGGGAAAAGAAATTGCAGCCGGTCTGGCATATCATCCTGAATTAAACCGCCAAATGTGAACTGTTCCCAATTATAATGAATTTCTGATTGCCCGCGACAATAAGGTTGCATTGTGAACAGTTCATAATTTGAAGTACAGTTTTCACAACTCCAGGTGATGGTGTGGTTGGCATCATTAAGGCTGACATCCTTAAAAATCTGATAATTGATTGGTCTTGCGACATCATAACCTGCCGGGGTTCTAAGACCTGGTCCACTAATAATTAAATCAAATTTATTATTGCTAAGGTCTAATGCTTTAATAAATCCATTGCATCCTGCAAAGGGTACCCAATCATTTTCATTCATTTGATAGGTTGTGGGTATGTAAGAGTAATCATCAGGATGCCTCTCCTCAAAATCTACTATTGCAGAAATCGACCGTTTCCCACCTGCAAGGAGGTCTCCCGGGTATATAGTTATATTCTCTGAATTGTTAATTATAAGTAAATCTGGTTCTGCATCTCCATGAAAATTTTCAATCACACAACCAACGGGTTTACCACCTATACTTTTATTTATACTAGCTTCGGCCAAAGAAGCATTAATTTCATTTAGGCGGCGATTGTCATTAAATTTCAGTGTTCCGGATTCAATTTCGATATCGTGAAATACCCATATGTATAAGGAACGATAAGGACTACTTCTTTCATCCCCATTAGTAATTACTACCACAAGATCGTCATCATCATCATCGTCCATTTTAAAAAACTGGGCACCAATAACATAGTATGATTGTTGGTATGGCAAACGCCAGCTCTCCGATGGTGTAAATTCAAACCAGTGTGACCACTGCTGGGAACTATTATTGCCCCATGCATACCCCTCTTTAACATCAATTCCAAGGCATAAGTAAATTGTAGTGTTCTTAATGTTATCTCTAGCGCCATCCGTTCTAACAATAGCGATATCATCTATTGACGGATCACCAAGGGTATTTGTTTTGCATACTTCAACGCGTGATTCGCTGTTTGATATAATAAGATCATCCATATGTTGCAGCGATTCGTTGGCATCATCTACCCATACTTTCTTTTCTGGCAGGTTAATTTTATCTGCCGATGCAACAGTCAGATCATTCGCATAGAGAAGATGGTTGCTGGCTTTTACACCATTTTTTGTCTTTTCAGTCTTTTTCAGTTTAACCCATCCCGTTGTGTTCTCTAAGAGTGTTTTTGCGAAAAAACTATTATATGGCAGCAGTGGTAAGGTATGTTTCTGTTCATAATACTCATATTCCGACACATCCCGTGTGAGCAATTTATGACTGCTGTTATAAACTTCTACGGTATCGAGCATCCCCCTTTTCCAACTATAATCGACCATTCCGTAAGGACCAAGATTCGGAAAATCTTGTGAAGTAATAAACTTATACACGCTATAACCATTAGGAGCGGTATGTGTTGAACATACATAGTTTTCTGCTATAATACACTGTTCATAAGCAACTTTTGCAGGTGTATACAAACCACCACGTGTTGCATTTGGCCGTTTATCCTGTGATTCTTTTAGTATATAAGGACCCGGCAAGACTGTTGCATGGCCGGCAGAATTGCTTGCTGTTTCTTCAAAATCGCCTGGCGTTAACATTTGAGTATAAAAAAATGAAGTAACTTTCGGTTTGGCTATCCCGTCCCCTACTACTATTGACCGAACACGGATTCCACCACCATATTTAACTTGTGGATCTCCCGCAGCATTGGTCATCTGAATATTATTGGCAAAATTAAAACGGTTAGCCTCATATTCCCATTGGATAGTTTTCCCAGTAGGCAGTTTCATTCGCTTAAGTGCCCATGCGGCCGCATACACCTGGCCGCTTGTATTTTCGATCGCCCCATTTTGTTCACCATTTGCATTCCAGTTATTTGAAGTATTAGGATTGTAATACCCCCAGAGGTCACGACGCTCGCCATTAATAGAAAAACCATTATCCATAGTTGTTTCAAAAGTATGTGCATCTGGGTTATAACCATATTCAAATGTAATTGGAGGTAACTTCACAGCATTTTCTCCAACAATTGATATTGCTTTGAGTGTAAGGCTTGCCTTATCGGGATTATCAGAAGAAACAACGGAATATTCCGTACCATGTCTTAGTTCATATTTCGACGAAAACGTTATTTCCCTAATCTGTCTGCTGTCCTTTGTGAGAATCCTGATCCCGGTAAGGCGAGGTTGGTAAACGGGATTAGTGTTTCCGGTCTCATACCAGACTCCATCCTTACGGTCATTGATATAATCAAAAACTGCCCTTTCGTTGGGAGTTGTTACTCCTGCAAAGTAGTAACGGGTAACGCCATCATAGTTAGGACTGTATTTTCCGAAATTAATACCTTGTCGTGAATAAGGCCCTGCAATAGTCCAGTACTCTGGTCCCCTTTTGATACTTGCATTCAATGTTTCATTGTAATTAAAGCAGATCCAATTACCAGTATTGCTGTTGAGTGAATTCAGCGGATCATTATCAGTACCTCCAGTACCATCTTTATAATCTGGAAAGAGAACTCTGGTAAGATGCCATTGCATCGGTAATGCACGATACTGTTTTATTCTAAATGGAAAATTACAACGTACTCCATCTTCATCCCGCTCAGAATCGATCAAAATTTCATGGTTATTTTTATCTGCCTTATCGAAAACCAAAGTAATCCCGTCAGAGGTAACAACAGTAAAGATTTCGTTGACATCATCGTATTCTATCTTTACCGTGGATTTATTCTTTACAGAACTCCCGGCACATTGTTTAAGAACAAAATGGCCATTTTCGTTGTCATAGTTAACCCATACTAACTCCCCATTTATGTATGGGGTGTTGATGAGATAAACGTCGGGAAGATCAGTTGCAGAACCACCTTTGAAAAAACCTTTCATATCTCCGTGTTGATAATCATAACCGTGTGTATGCGAACCTCCGGAACTGAAATCGGGAGTTGCAAACACAGTCTGTGTTACACCCATAAGCCCGGCTTCTACAAACGTTTTAATAGCAAACCAAGGTATACCATCACCACCGAGTGCCAATGCACTGCTAATCACCTTAGTTATTACATCCCAAAAGGCCCTCCAACCAGTGGGAGTACAGAATGGCCTATCATCCAATGGTTCATACTTCAACGCTGAACTTCCGGGGCAATCGTCAGGAATTAAAACAACTTTTCGTGAGATAGAACCAGCACCGTAAGAAAAACCCAATCCTACGGCTGAAGCCTCCTGTGATGTACGGATACCTGCCTGGTAGTAAAGGTTTATCGGAAAATCATGACCGCTACCCACTCCTTTTACAACATCAAGAGGTAATGCAAATCCCATTTCTCCTGTTGCGGTGTTTACCGTTTGCGATGGGTCTAAGGTCGGTACTTGTGCGTTTACCGATGCTATTTTTAGACAAAACAATATCACGACACTGATGAGTGCTCTTTGACTCATGTGTTTTCTCCCTTGGAAAGTCCTTTTAAATCTTAATTACATATTATGTAATCTAAAGAGCTATTAACTAATCTGAAAATCAAAACGACTACTGTCAATAGCTTCATATTGTAGTTTATTCCAGTTCAAAGCAATCATCAAAAGTAAGTAATGCCTCTATAAAACTGTTGGAATTGGTTATAATTCGAAAATGTTTAAGCTGAGCTGGTTTAGGGAGTCCAGATTTTCGTTCTTCATTAATCCAACAACTTTCATTGTCTATTGTCACACTATTAATGGTGTCCATTCCTTTTATCCACAGATTCAATTCTGTTCTAATTTTATAGCAATCCTTTATTAAAATTGTTAATCTTTCCTTTCCGAAACTTTCTATGAATGATTCTGATTCTAAATGAATTTTTAATCGGTCATATGCATCTTCTACACTTGATAACACTATTTCAGTTATTGTTGCATCGTGCCATTCAATCTCATTTGCATTAATTTTCATAGTATAATCACTTTGGCCATTTTGTTAAATTTGTTAAATGTTTTCCACTTCCATTAACATGAAAATGTGAGAAGTCTGGTCCTTTCATTCCTTTTGGAGTTGGAGCATCTACACGCAGCTTTTCTGCAAATTTTCCAGTTGCCGGATCTATTTTACCGTAGCTTCCTGGTCTATTAAACGGGTTTTGGACCAGATCTTTTGGTATCTTTGTACTCTTAGGTAAAACGACACCATTCTCAGTTACCTGTAAAACAGAATTCTCTGTTGCATTACTTAATGCTTGTGATGTTTTTGTATTTGCAAGCTGCTTACTCAACCTCCCCGCAGTCTCCCCAGTCCCAGCGCCACCTTGTGCCAAACCACTACCTGTCGCAGCAAACGATAAAGCAACAGCATCAATACTCCTTCGTAATTGCACGTCAATTTCTGAATTGATTTTTTCTATATTTTCCCCTGCAGTGGAATGCGACATATCAGAATTGAGTTCATCTGCAGGAAATGAAGTCAGTTTATCTGTAGCACCATTAATATACCAAGACTCCGTAACCATTATACCTGCTGCAAAAAGGGATTCTAATATTTCAGATGCATATATTATCGGTACTTCAGCCACTGTAAATATTATAGTTTCAGTTGCTAAACCGAATGGATCAATACGATTAATTGGATTACCGTCAGTATATGAATAGAGATTGAAAAACTCCATTTCAGGATCAGGACTTAAAAATATACCAATCTCAGGATCGTAAACCCTGAAACCAAAGTGATAAGCATCAATCCCCGGAGCCCCGTTCTCATCTCCCTCCTCATCAAACTCCTTAGTCGTAAACTTCTGTCTGAGGGGATCGGTTCTGCTTCCTGATATCCCTTGTACATCGCTCACCGTACCGTAAGGTTGATACATCAGAGCTTCTTTTACCTCGCCATTCTCATTAAGCACCATTCTTGTAGACCCGAGGTGGTCCTCGGGTCCATAGCTCAAATTCCAGAAGACTCCCAGGAAGCCGCACACCATAAAAGGCTTA
>JAFGOZ010000078.1 GCA_016926235.1 Bacteroidales bacterium
ACAAGATTTTCAAGTGCATCCTTACGTTGTTCAAATGCTTTGACGGCTGCAAATGCAACATCACTCTCGAATTTTGCATTTAGATATTCCTTTGATGCTTCTTTGTATTCCGTTAGTGTTGGAATAAGCGCATCAATAGCTTTGTCTGTTACCTTTTCAAGATCGAAATCTTCAGGTGAGGTACGTATTGCACGATCTAACTCAGATTTTGTGAGTTCAAGTTTCTCTTTTGCTCTGTCGAGATTCCTTTTCATTTCAGCTGCATGTTTTCCGTATTTCAACATCAGCTCGGCTTGCCCAATCCATTCTACGTCAAGGCAACCTTCTTCAATTTTAATGTCTGATTCGTAATTCATACTATTTTAGTTTTTAATTATTGAGTAACATGCATATACTATTCCGGGGAAACCTATATTGTAAGTAGGTTCCCAAAACTTTTCTATAATAAGTGCAGCCATATCATTCTCCTTATTGAGTAGAACTGCCTGACAATATCCTAATACGGCTCTGCGGATAGTTTCTGCTTCCTGTTCTTTTAATCCGGTGAGTATAGATTTAACCTTACTCCAACTTGCATTACCGATCAACGCCCGGCACAATTCAATAATCTGACTTTGATGTTCAGCCGTTTGTTTTGCAATAATCAGTCTCCTGTCCTCCGGCACACTCAATACCTGTTCGAGAATGTTTATTGCATTACGTGGAAGCCCAAGACTATCCTGGACTATCTGATCATAAATATCAGATGCTAAAGTCTGATTCTCAGATTTTACTATTGATGATAGTAATGCAAACATCTGCCGTTCCGATAAAGGATTCATTTGAATCTGAATACACCTTCCTTTTATTGTGGGTAGTAACTTCTGAGGATCAGTAGTACAGAGAATGAAATATACGTGTTTCGGAGCATCCTCAAGTATTTTCAATAAGCCGGATTGTGCATCCGATGTTAGCCGGTGGACCTCATCTATAATCCACACCCGGCACTTCCCTTCAATTGGAAGGTATTGACTGTTACTTCTTATGTCCCGGATAGTATCAATGCCTCTGAATTGACCACTATCCACTTCAACCAAGTCTTTTCCTTTGCATTCAAGTTTGTCGGCAATTATTCTTGCAGTAGAAGTTTTACCGCAGCCGGTTTGACCATGCAATAGGAATGCATGAGGAATGTCTTTGCCGGACAACATTGTATCAAGTGCTTTTATAGCATCCTGATTACCTTTGATTTCATTGAAATCTTTTGGACGATACTTTAAATATAAACTCATAATTTGTTTTGTTAAATAAAAAACCTTGCCTTACCCTACCACACCTGACCTGACCGCACCTGACCCAACCTGACCGCACCTAACCTTGCCTTACCCAACCTAACCTGACCATTATTTTATTCTTTACTTGCCCATGATCCATCAACCGGATATTCAGTTACAGATATTTCGAGTGGGACAACAATCCACTTCCAGTGATCCGGCAATAGTTCACAAGTTATTTTTCTTACAGTTTCTTTAACGTACTCCAGCTCGTCGGGATGAACATCCATTAACATTGAATCATGAATCTGTCCCACAAGCCTTGAATCTAACTTTTCCTTAATACACCACTTATCTGTTTCGATAAACGACCAGAGAAGGCAGTGGAATGCTGAGTTTTTTGTTATAACCCCATCAGCAACAAATTGATGTAAGTTATCATCCACACTCATTGTATATGTATCTTCAACTTTGTCCAAAATACTTATACTCTTAATTTTGTCATACCTATATATTTCAAAACCTGAATTTGTTCTTTGAATAATTCTCTCAGCTACAAATTGTGAAATATCTTTTCCTGATTTAAGATTTTTCAATTCTACAATTTCGTCACAATTTTTATAATGACTTCTTAATTTATTATTACCTAATGCCTTTCTTATTGTTGAAATTGGAATCTTACGAACTGGTTTTTTATTCTTTTCTCTCCAGCTAAATCTTAATAACCATCCATTTTTAGTACGGCTTAAATAGGAATCGAATCCTATTGAAGATGATAAAATTTGTATTTGATTGAGTAATTTTTTATTACACATGTGTAAATTTCTTTCCTGCCACTTTGTTCTTGCTCCATCAGACATCCACAATCCTTCTAAAAAGTCACGCTTTTCTTGATCAGAAGCATTCCAAATTATATGGGGAATTTCTTTATTATGCGCATTACTTCCAAAAACAAATCCTTTATGTTCTAAATATTCACTTATATCTTTTTCAATATATAACAAGTATTTATTACTATACTTTCCGTCATCAAAATGAAGTTCTCTATAATGAGGCTTATAATTTTGACTCTCAAGAAATTCTTTTATTTTGATTAATATCTCTTTCTTTTTTAATCCAACAGTTATTGACAATATTTTTCTGTCTTTTCTTGATTTTTCACTACTTTTCCTGAGCGCTAAATATCCATCACCTACTATAAATCCATAAATGAAAAACCAGTTGATTTCTTTGGAAGGAGAAATTATATCATTTGTTTTAGGCAATGCTACATAATCCCCAATTTTTAAATTATCGAAATTTACCCATTCATTTAATTCATTTTTCAATTTATGACGAGTATCACATTTGATTAATAATCCAGATTCTAATTCAATCTCAGCTAATTGATACTCTCCTTTATTAATAGCCGTTGCATTTGCCCAATTAAAACCAGTCCAAACTTTACATTCTTTTCCTAATAAATTTATAATTGGAATAAGTCCTTTATCAGTTAAAATTTTACTATCTGATTGAAGGCAGCCTTGTATGGGATAATTGATACAGTTCTTCATATCCATTATTCCACTACAACGAAATCCGGTTAGTAAGTCAATATACCCATATTTTTGATAGACTCTCCACCACCGGTTCTTCCAATCATTATAATCCGCAAACCGGACGTTCCAGAAATCATCCTCGACTTCTTTAAGATGTCTTTCAAATGCTTTGGATGAGTTGATCCCTTTCGCAATAAGATGGTCTGAAATGGTAAACATTGCAGTATCCAGTTCAATTCCCTGATGAGCGGTCCACTTACCTGAAGGGAGTTTCATCCATCCGCAAATGTTCTCCATGCAATTCACATAATAGTCTCCGTAAAACTGAGGAAAGACAAATCCATTCTTTGCACTTTGACGCATTGTTACATGAGCCGGATTAGATTTATCAATGGTATCTACCATAAAAATCTGTTTAGCCATATCGGAATGCATATCAGATGCTTTGTTTTTTACATAACGAATCATGTTTGAATCCTTATGATAACAACAACTAATTGCAACCTCTATTGCCTTGAAATCTATTTCCAGGAATTGATGTCCCGGACGTGGATACAAAGCTCCCCTGCAAATTGTCATTTGTTCCTCATCTCTGTTTGGAACATTTTGCAGGTTAGGATTTGAGGCTGAATTATGCACACAAATTTCATTTGCAAAGAAATTATTAAAATCTTCTATTTCTAAATCATACACATCCGTGTATTTATTAATCCATTCAACTTTTGTGATTACATGATTATTCGGAACAAATGATCCAAATTGATTTTCCCACTTTCTTTCAGTAGGAATTCCATACATTCTGTAAAGTTGTAAAAGACGATAATAATTATGACCAATCCTTTTTGAAACTATTGATCTACCCAACTTGGATAAGTTTATTAAATCTTTCTTCCAAATATAATTGCCCCATTTGTCATAACGGATCATAATATCATTAAAGTCTATTTCATAAATTTTGAGATACTTTTTAAATGTTACAAAATCATATTTTATTTTTGTGAGGTGGCCTTTAACTTCTGCAAGTAATCTATAACAACTAAATTTTGATAATTTTAAGCTACAAGGATGATCAAATCCAGTTTTAACTTTATATTTTCCCTCTTTCCATCCTTTTCTTATTGCAATTACATTATTTAATCTTGCTTTTGGCGAAAATAAAGTTGTTTTAACATGATGTTTGGAATGCAACGAAGGTGTCATCTTTTTAAGATTCGATAAAGTGTGATCTAAATGGTTATTATTTTTATGATGCACAATTTCATTATCTTCTAAATTTCCTATCAATTGAGAATAAATGAAACGGTGTTCTTTAATACCGTGACCATTTAGATTATGTCCTGTGAATTTTAGACAATCTTTATGCCTGCTACAAGATAATACTCTAATTTTGGGAATATGTTTACTGTCATCATTAAGTCTATAATCTCCAATTAAATATTTTGCTTCTACATAGGAACCATCCATCAATCTTATCTTGTGTTCAGGAGTAACATCAAGAAATCCTTTCTTACCTTTTGTTGACCAATGTAAACGAATTACCTTTTTAAATCCGGTCTTACCGGCCCATAGAACTTTTCTTATAGCAGGATTTAAGTTATCGTCAAAACAATAAACATAATTTCCTTCTTTTACATTTTCAATAGGAATTCCCTTTGGATTATCAATTGAATCATGCATTACAAGAATCAAAGTACCTTTTGCAATACATGATCGGAACGTCTTTACAAGATGCAGGTTGAAGTTAGGGTGTATGTATCCATCAACCTGCTCTCTTGCAAAATTATCAAGGTAATCTCTGGTCTTTTTCAGCTTCTTAATTTCAATAAGATTAAGAAGCTCAGGTATATTTAGTTTTGTAAGTGTTTCTTCATCCGTTGATCCTAATCCCGATTCAGTATATTTGGGAGGAGTGAGTTTCTTTACTGAATAAAGGAAAGCTCTGAGTTGTGCATCGCTATTTATATTTACCTTTCTTTTGGAAGAATGTTCCCAGTGCTTGTAGAGTCTTGTTTCTTTGAATTCCTCTTCAAGATCATCTATTCTTTTGGAGAGCTTATAGTATTCACGTTTGATATAAGGCATATCAACACGAATACCGGCTTCCTCTGCATGTGACAGTGCAAGAACTCCATCGTGGAGTAATCGGTAAGCTTCTTCTGTTTTTGGATTAAGTAACATCTTTAAAATGGTAAAAGTATATCTGCTCTTTGCATATCAGCCAGCCGTTTGGTATGAATAGAATCCAATCCATTGTACCGTAATAACATTTCTCTACCGCCCGGTTGTTTAAGAAGTTCATATATCTTATTTGGAGAGTTAGCATCTTTACTATCTTCTCCACTTAGATAGGGAGCAATTTCACTATCGTAATCAATTACTCCAAAGCTTGTATAGGTTTGAAATTTCAAACTGGTAATCTTATCACGATTGTCTAATACGTGAGCAGCCAGCATTGTGTCCCATACCCAATTAACCACCGGCTGATAAAGACAATTCACACTCCAGGATTGCTCGAACTTCATATTGTGCGCTATCTTACCTATTGTATCATCAGCAATAAGATTTAAGAATGGACGTTGTTTGGAACGTATTTCAGGCATCAGGAAAGAATAAACGTAATCAGTTGTCGGAGCAACTGAAGCACTGACTATTCTGTATCCATTTGTATGTGGTTTTATTGCAGGAGTTTCATAATCAATAGCCACTTCATGTTTTAGTGCTTCAAGTATGCGTAAATCTTCTATTATTGATATATCCGGTTCTTTGTATTCCCTGATTGGTGTACCGACAAGGGAGATTATACTTTTCAAATCCTGTTCCCATATTGCTTGCTCTACTTGCCCTTCACGTTCAACAAAACTTGGATGTAGTGTAGGACATATCCAGCATTTGAAATCCTGATCGGGAATTCTGAATCCTCTCCATTTGGTAATTCCACCAAGGTCCTTTTTCCACCTGTGACCAATGACAGATTGTACTGCAACATTCCCAAAAAGTACAATTATCTTAGGTTTGTATTTATCAATGGCAGACAGAACAAATCTGCGACAGTTTTGTATTTCATGATTTGTTGGTGTTCTGTTTCCCCACTGAGGATCAATCGGACGGCAACTTACTGCATTTATATTAAGACAATCATCGAATAAATCAATACCCAACTTCTTGTACGTTTCCTGAAGAAGATTCCCTGTCTTGCCTTGCCATGGCAGTCCTTTTTTATCTTCAAACTCTCCTGGTGCTTCTCCAATGTTGAGAATTCCTTTTTTGAAATTCCCATAAGGTTCCATCTTTGGAGTTATGCAATGTTTGTAAAGTCCACAGCTAAAGCAAGACAGAGTTCTTCCTTCAGGACGACTGATTGATTGTGTTTGTGATTTTGTAAAAAACCTGTTCATTCTTCGTATCTTAAAGCAACCATGTACCGCCAGCTATCACCCTCAAAGAGTATCTTGCTACGGACATCATTGATTACACATGCAGTTGTTTCCGAAAGTATATCTTTCAGAAGATAGGGAGTTGCCATAAATATTACCGGCTCATCTTTGAACTCAGTAGGAGTATCCTCTTCAAACCACCCACCTTCTGATTCACTACGTACTCTGATAATGTTATTCTTTAAGGTAACAATTATCTTCTCATCTATCTGACTCTTCCTCTCAGCAAATATCATTGCCCGCAGTATTACATCTTTCAGATTGTCAGGAAAGGTTAATGTACTTCCTTTTACATCAAGGTGAGATTTCGTATTTGGAAATTCCTCATTGACAATCCGGCAGGAGAATATAGTTTCTTTGTCCGTTTTGAAGTGAATCCAGCCGTCTCCTTCTGCAATACTAACCGGACTGAGTTTTAACATTTCGATTGCACTCTTTGCCGGAAAAAGGAATGTACCTACCGGCATTTCACTTGAAAGAGTAAACTGAGCCACACGATATGCATCTGAAGATTCAACAAAGCCGGACTTATTTACATGGATATTCTGAAGTATAGGATCAGTGGGATCAGTTGAGGCACATCCGTAAGTAAATTTAACCGCATTCAAAAAATCATCCGGCAGTTTCTTCCATTTACTTTTTGGAATGTCACCTACGATTGGCAGTGTAATTTGTTCCTGTAATGTAAGTCCGGCTTTTGCCTTACCGGCTTTTATTACGAGTTCGGACTTCTTGTTTATGAAGATTTCAAGTTCTTTGGCAGATAACTTACTCAGTAAATCATACAGTTTTTGTGCCTGTACGACACCTTCAATGCCCTCCCATCCCTCTATTGGATGTGATACGCTTATCTCATCATTGTAAGTTGCAATTCTTCCTTTAGAAAACGTGTAGGATTTTGCCTGTGCAAGGTATGGAATCTCCTTATCAGCCAATCCGGACTCTACGATTTTCAGGGCTTCCTGAAATTTTATCTTTTCTATAATCATAATACATCAAATATTTCAAGTACCTGCATAATAATGTTATACTGCACACGTGAATGGCGGATGTTCGTTTGTCCTCCGTTCTCTACAAACTTATCGTCTGCCCATTGAATGACATCATTCACTGATGCCCCCGGATTATCTCGTATTATCTCTGCTACTGCACGTGTACGTGTGTATTTCTCACCTTTAGAAGGTTTAACTACCTTCATTTTGGGTTTTGGTTTCTCAACCTTTTCTTTAACCGGTTCAGGCTCGGGCTCCGGTTCAGGTTCCGGCTCTGGAGATTTTTTCTTAGGAGAACTCTTCTTTACCGGCTTCTTAATCTTTTCTTTAACCGGTTCAGGTTCCGGTTCCGGCTCAGGAGTTTCTTCCGGATCAGTATCAACAACATTTTCCACATCATCATCCATGTTATCATCTGTGTCATCTTCCGGATTCATTTCAGGTGGGACAAGGGCTCTCAGAAGTTCATCACGTAAATCCTCTTTGAATCTGAATGTAGATAGTTTCTTATTAATCTCTTTAAAGACTCTGTAAGTTGAGGCAATCTCTTTCAATTCTTTCAGAGTGGATGATTTCTGAATGAGGTCTAAGATGTCCTCAAGATTTTCATCTTCCGGTATCATCTCAGGATTATGTATTTGAATATACGCAGCAATAAATTCCTCTATATGCTTGGGGAATTCATCTTCGTCAGGAAGGATATTCCCGATAGCTTCTCCTAATTGTTCCAAAAGTCCTTCTTCAGTAATATCTTCCGGTACAGTTAAGGGTTCTTTAGTTTCCTCGTCAGACAATCCCATGATGTCTATCATCTTTTCAAGGATTTTGACCAGTTCCTCTCTTGTGTAATCTTCCAATGCTTTTGGAGAATCATCTTTAATTTTCTTTGCCATAATAATTTAGATTAACAATTACAAAAATATACCTAATTTCCTTTTTATTCTTTTTTCAGCCAGCTTCACATACTCAGGGTTGAGTTCAATCCCGATAAAGTTACGGTCTAACTTACGTGCTACAATGCCGGTAGTGCCACTTCCGATAAATGGGTCCAAAACTATTCCACCTTTAGGACAACCGGCTCGAATCATTGGTTCAATAAGTTTTTGAGGAAAGACTGCGAAATGTGCTTCCGATGTAGGTTGAAGGTTTACAGTCCATACTGAACGCTTGTTTTTCATTCCACTCGATTGATATACACCTGATTTATTGATTGCATATACTCCATTGAGACTCTTCCCACCAACGGTAGGACCAGTTATATGCCTGTTATCAGTATCAAAATATGTAGATTTCTCCTGAATCGCTTCCTGATCAAAGTAATACTTTTGACTCTTTGACA
>JAFGOZ010000635.1 GCA_016926235.1 Bacteroidales bacterium
ATAACAAGCAGATACGGCGGCGGCAAACCATATACTATTTGGGAAGAAGGTGCCGCCCAGTACTGGAGTGATGATGTTGATTATTAACAATAAACATAAAATGGATACAATAACTATTACCTATAACAGTGAGCGAAGAAAGCTTGTCTTTTTCCGAAATGGGAAAATGGTAGCCGGAATGGTTGGTCAGATAGCTGAACAAAGATACCATGCAATAAAGCATGAATATGAGCAGACAGACCTTTTAAATAAGATTAACCATGGACATAAAGCAAAAACGCCAGAGGTTTAATGCATTGTTGGCCGTTGGGCAAATGATGAGTGCAAAGGAGCATATCCTGAGCGCATATGGTGTGAAAAGCACAACTGAACTTACAGTGGAACAGCTTAACGACGCAATAAATAGGGTTGAAAAGCTTGTTGAGTATAAAAATCAGCAGGTAACGGCAGAAATACGTAAATGGCGCCATAAATGCCTGAGAATGATGAATGATTGTGGTGTGGATACTAATAACTGGGATGCCGTTAATGCCTTTATGCTCAATCCAAGAATATCAGGTAAGCATTTATATGAGCTTGATGTAAATGGCCTACAGATATTACATCGAAAGCTACATAGCGTGCTTAAAAATAAGCAGATAAAAAGGCAGGAGAACGAACGACTGGCATTATTAAACTGATATGGCTAAAGATATCGAATCAGCAAGCGCCACTCTGGTTGAGTGTAGGTATATTTTAAAATACCTGTATAAATGCCTTGAACATACTGATGACTTTGAAGAAGCTCAGGACTTGACAAGGAAAATAAACAACATGGAATGAAAAATTGAATTTTATAAAACTCTTGTAAATGGCCGCCGAAATATCATCGAGACTATTGAAATACCCAGCCCGGGCAGAAATGGACTTCGTTATGGTAATTGATAACCAGGATCTGCCCATTAGGATCATATGGGAAGGCATTACAGAAAGCTTAACCATACTGGAGGATGGTATCAGGGTTGAAAGACTTTATGGATCTAAAGCATTATTCAAATATATATCAATTCTATTAGCAACAAACAACTAAATACTATGTCAATTCAAAGATCAACAGCAGATTTCTGGCTCGATGAAACGGGCAGTAAAATTCCATACAACCGCACTACTAAGGTGGAGCGGTTAATGGAAAGGCAGGCAGCTAAGCTGCTTACTGGTGCGCAACGTGTAAACAAGGCGCTATCGGATTTAAAGCAGGAATTTGAGAGTATTTGCGAAGAAATATTCCGCGAGTTCATGTCTGAAAAAGAGATAAAGCCAACTTACAAAGGAAATTTTACCTGGTACAATTTTGACCGCAGCATTAAGATTGAGGTAAACATCAACGAACGGATAACCTTTGATGAACTTATGATTACTGCGGCTCGTGAAAAACTCGAACGATTCCTTACTGATAATATGGATGGTAAAGTGGAATTCGTTAAGGAACTCGTTATAGATGCCTTTAAAACAAGCAGGGGACAGCTTGACGCCAAAAAGGTAATGGGACTACTCAAGTATCGCTCAAAAATAAAAGATGATCTCTATCAAAGCGCAATGGCAGATATTGAGGGATCTATCCGCCGGCCATCATCTCGTACCTATTATCGCATATTTGAGCGCTTATCAGGCGGAGAATATAAACTTATTGATCTTAACTTTTCAAGCATTTGACTATGAAACTGAAAAAATACAATGCTAACAATTCCCTGTTAATAAGGGATGCTAGCCCACGAATTCGTTTCAGTAATACCGGCGCGATAACTATCAGCGTTGGACTAACCAGGTTAATGGGCTTGAAGAATGGATCAAGAATTGAGTTACTGCAAAACCCTGATAGTCCTAAGGATTGGTACATCGCTGAATCAGCTGATGGATTTATATTACGCTTACAGGACAGTGGTGCATTAATTTGCAATTGCGCGGCCGCGGCCAGGTCAGTTATTAAATCATTGAATTTAACAAGCCCCCCAATACATGGCGTTACTTTCCCGGTATCATCAGCCTTAATAGAAGAGGAAGGCACAAAGATGCATCCAATTATTACATTAAAACCAATAAACTTTAAGTGATGAGCATAAAACGTAACAAGGCGAATAGGCTCAAAAGAATTATTGCAATACAAGATATTGTAATTGAACACAAACAGAAAGGAATTACCCAGGAATGGGTGTACCAGAATGTGATATACCCCAGGTACTTTATTGGTAAACGCACTTTTTACGAGTACCTGGGAACTAACGCAAAGGCTGAACTCAAAAAACTTCAATAACAACACTATGGCAAATTTTAAGGAAGCATATAATAAAACGATGGGCCACGAAGGTGGATACGCAAATAATCCATTTGATAAAGGAGGTGAAACCTACAAAGGTATTGCCCGGAAATATCATCCTGAGTGGGATGGTTGGTTGATAATTGATGCTTATAAAGCAAACAGTGACCTTAAAACCAACAGGGTTATTGATGATCCTGAACTCGATGAACTTGTATATGATTTCTATCAGGACAAGTTTTGGAGCAGCAACAGGCTTGATGAAATTACAAACCAGTTAATAGCTAATGAGCTGTTTGATACCGGAGTTAATGTTGGAAGAGAAAAGGCTGCACGAATGCTGCAAATAGCCCTTAATGTGCTTAACAGAAATGAAAGGGATTATCACGACATAAAGGTTGATGGTATTATTGGCCCCGATACGATACGATTAACAAACGCATATCCGCGGCCTGAGGTACTACTTAAGACGCTTAATGGCATACAATTCAGCCATTACATGGCGATATGTCAATATGACCCTTCACAGGAGGTATTTTTTCAGGGCTGGCTAAAACGTGCATAATGGAGCCAATTCTTACTCATACATTTGACTACAGCCGCATTGTTACCTGTGGTTTTTGCAATGGATCAGGACAGCGTGACGTAGGTTATGGCATGGATATCTGCACATATTGTCATGGTTCCGGAAAGCTACTGGACGTTCGAAGAGGTACAATGAGTTTATATCCATTTAAAGAAGATGAGAACACTGAATAAACGTTTTGTAAAAGCCATTAACACCCTGTGCACTGAAACAGGCGTTACTTATGAGCAATTATGCATGAGAAAAGGAAAAAGGGAATATACTACACCCGCGCAGCTGTTCATTACTGCACTATACAATAAAGGGTATAATTTACGTGAAAGCGGTGAAGTATTCGACAAGGATCATTCAACTGTTTACTATTCGATATCAACGTTTAATAACCTTATTGAAAGCAATAAAAAATACAGGGAAAAATACGGCCCTGTCTATGAAAAGGTTTTTAAACTGATACCTGAAAAGGGGCCGATTTGCAAAGAGCGTGTCTACCTGTGTGGAAGAACAACGGGTATAGAGTTTGATGAGGCAACCGAGAATTTTATGAAGGCAACAAAAAGACTTCGTAGATCTCGTTATGTGAACATATACAATCCACTTTTTGCAACTGAATATCTTGACAACAATTTTGAAACCAATAAAAAGTGTTTTTACAGGCTGTTGTCGTGCCAAATTATATATGCAATGCCTGATGCAAGACAATGCCCACAAGCTAAACTTGAACTACAAGTAGCTGTAAACTGCGGTATTAAAGTGATTAATGAAACCGATTTAATTTAGTGATTATGCAGGAATTTGTATTAACCAGCACCAGGTTCTCCGGATCTATGCGATTGGGTTACTGCAATGGCATACTGGAGCAATTTGAGAATAACACCGATTTGAATGAGGCCCAGCTAGATTATTTTACCCGTAATTTTCCCTTACGACTCGCAACACTTGAGGCAATGAAAGGTGTAATAGTTAAGGAAGTTACTGATTTAAGTTTTGAGGCATTCTGGAGCAAGTATGATTACAAGGTTGACAAACAGCAGGCTGAGAAATTCTGGAACAAAATGACCCGGCCCGACAAATTGGCCGCACTTGCAGGTATTACGAAATACAGGTACGGTTGTAGGCTAAAAAATACGGCGATGATATACCCAGTCAGATATTTACGAAACAGGAGATGGGAAGATGAATAAAGTTATTTACATAGCATTAGTATTGCTTTTTTCGGCATGTGCTACTATGCATAAGGCAATGGACGACCATTATATCCTATACTACAAAATCAAAGCCTTAAAGGTGGTAAAAGCAGAAGTACACAAAAACTACTATCGTTATACCACTGTTGCTATAAGTAGTAATAGGTGGTATTACATTATGTCCGACACTGTTAAATACGAACCAGGAGACACCATTGTTCTGAAAGATGCACAGTATGGACAAATTAGATTCAGAAAGTATTTTGAAAACCAATAAAAACAAATTGATGATGAAAAGAAGCATGTTCGTGATCTGCTGCCTGGTAATTACCATGGTAGTAACGGCCCAAAATGCCAGTAGAATTGAAGTTTTTGACCTGAGTGGAGTGGAGGGTGATACCTCGAGGGCGATATCTCTCAAGGGTGAAGATATGGGTTTTGTTCAACTTGTTTTTACGTCTTTTAGTTGTGACACTTCAGAACTTAAAATAGGTTACACGCTCTCTGATACTTTGGTAACATATCCAAGTACCATTAGCGGCCTCGATCAACCAGTTACTTT
This sequence comes from Bacteroidales bacterium, assembly GCA_016926235.1. The sequence goes on from JAFGOZ010000635.1 coordinate 4,626, forward strand.
AAACAAACTTGCAGTGGATCCGTCAGATCCTGGTGAATACCTATTCACCCATACAATCAACAACAAAACAAATAGTGCTTTAGGCATTAACATACCAAGCTGGCGCCCATATTTTATGGTATTTACCCTGCGAAAGGCCTGCAATAGCGGTAAGTTGATATTAATACACAGGAGGTAATATGAAACGGATAACCTTACTTTTTATGTTTTGCCTGATGGGTATTATGCTGCAGGCACAGATTATCGAAGATGATGGTCGTGATACGAAACTCGATTCCCTTACAAAAATTGGTTTATTGCCGGTAGTAAACGATGCAGAATACCTTTTAACAGGTGATGAGGGTGGTATTAAACGAATACCGGTTATGGACACAATTCCATATCCGGTGGTTATATCTGCTGCGGCTGATACAACAGACCAATCCGCAACGAAACCTGGTGATATTTACATAAATACAGTTACAAAAGATATTTACATGTCAACCGGATCCGGGAGGGGTAAATATGTACTACTGAATTTGTTTTTACCTATTCTACTAATCATTAGGAGGAAAAGAAAATGTCAAAGAAGGTAATAATAGCATTACTTCTCATAATCGGTATTTTCGGTTTGTCCATATATGATTTTACCGGTAATTACCGCATTAATTTCGATATATCGGAACTGCAAAGCAATACAATTTCAATCGATACAAATGTATATGCTGATAAAACTGGTCGCTACGTGGAAGTTGTTTGGAGTACAGGCGATACAGGTTCTGGTATTATCATTAACCAACCAGGTACCTACATTGTATCGGTTAAAGACGTTTTTAACGTCGTTAAAGCTGATTCATCCGAATATCAGCAAAAATGCGTGTTTATTTATGGTTATCCGGATGGCGTTCGGATTGACACTTTTGTGATTGATACGGTATCACCTGCATCATTTAATCGAGCCATATTCCATACGATTGACATAATAACCGATGGCGTAGTTCACCAGGTAAGCTACAGAGATACCTCATGGACAGACGAATCGAAATCATACTATACTGAAACCCATCCTATTTATGGTGGTTTTTGGAGTGGCATGCTTGACACAATTATCATTCAAAAGCAAAAATTGCCTGTAGTTATTAATGCAAAAGTGATGGTGAATGAAGGTAATGCGATAATGTTGCACAGGAACAGGAGTATGAAACATTTTACAATGGATCTCTTGCGTACATCAAAACATATCTGGATCCTGAAGAGGCAAGAGTTGAGTTTTTGTGTCAGTTTTATGAATTAACCGAGTAGTATGCTTGATAAATTACTCACACGGGCCGGAATTGCCATTGCCTTAATACTGATGGTAGCTGAACTATCATACATTAATGCAAAGAGCCTGCTTTTTATTGTGGCAGAAAGCAAACCGGTTGACCAGGTGTTTGCCGTGGCAGGCGCTCTTGCATTCAGCATGGTAACGGTTATAGTAATGCGTAAAAGCACCCAGTACTGGCTAAAGATTGCCTTCCC
>JAFGOZ010000636.1 GCA_016926235.1 Bacteroidales bacterium
GGTGCATTTAAGCAGGTGTTAACTGATAGTGGTGTTGCTGAATATATAAAAGATCAGGCTACGGGTATTCATTTTAATCCGTTGATTTTAGCATGGTCGGTTGCTGCTGTAATTCGATTGGCCATTGGTTCTGCTACTGTAGCAACAATGACTGCTGCTGGCATAATGTTACCCATAGTCGCATCTTCCGGAGTAAGTCCTGAACTTATGGTGCTTGCAACAGGGTCAGGAAGTTTAATGTTTTCACATTTCAATGATGTTGGATTTTGGATGTTCAAAGAGTACTATAATGTGAGTATAAAGCAAACTTTTGCTATTTGGACAGTAATGGAGTCACTGGTTGCAATAATTGGTCTTATTACAGCATTAGCATTAAGTATTTTCTTATAGGTTCATTATGAAATATCGCTTTAAACTTTTAATAATTGGATTAACTTTTGTCTTAACCTCTTGCATGAAAGGCACAAAAGTAGTTTACATTAATTCATATCATCAAGGGTATTCAACAAGCGACCGTGTTGAAAATATAATCGTTGATTATTTGGATTCTGCGCAATTAAATTATCGGGTTTTTCGGTTAGATTTCAAACGTATTACTTTAGAAGAAGAAAGGAGAAAGGTTGCAGATTCTGTCTTTGAAGTAATCAAAAAAATTGAGCCTGATTTTCTGATCTGTTCTGATGACCCTGCAGTATCCTACATAGCTGAACCGTTTTCCCAAAATACCGAGATTCCAATCCTTTTTTGCGGTGTAAACTGGAGTAAGGAAAGTTATTCTTTAAATGAAAATGAGGTTCGAGGGATCTTGGAGGTATTGCCTTTAATGGCATGTATAGATACAGTGCTAAACTATTTTCCAAATTCCAAGCATATTGGTATTTTATCGGAAAATAGTTTGTCTGAGAAAAATAATACAATTATTCTGGATACCCTTTATAAAAATTGTGGTTTAATTCCAACATACCGTTTAGTCAATAATTTTGAAGAATGGAAGATATCATTCTTTGAATTGAACAAGACCTGTGATATCGTTTATTTACCAACAAACGGGGCCATTAAAAACTGGGATAATGAGGCTGCCAGAATTTTTGTTCAGGATAATATTAAAAAACCTATCATTACCTGCGATGATTTTATGATGGATTATTCCGTTTTTGGAATGACAAAAATTGTTGAGGAACAAGGGGGTTGGGTGGTTCAAAACTTAGATAAATTGATTCATGGAGGAAAGATTACGGATATTAAAAATTCCTCCAATTCTGGGGCAACATACTATTGGTCTCCTGTTTTGGCTGAGAAAGTAGGTTTTCATCCCGATGCATATTTGAAGGAAAAATTAAACATCTATAATAATATCAAATGAAAAAATTGTTTGTCGTTGTTTTTATCATATCCCTAAAATTAGTAACTAATGCACAAGCACTTGATTTTACAGCTGTAAAAGCAGAAGTTGATTTTAAACGGGTGTTAAGGGAATGGGATGGTTTTGGAATAAATTATGTTGAATGCGCTCAGACCTTTAACTATGAGAAATATCCACAGGATTATGGCGGCTTTGATGTGCTTTCAGAAAAAGATAAACAGCAAATTATTCAATTGGTTTTTGGTAATGAAGGCCTTCGCCCCAATATTATTAAGATGTTTCTTGATCCTTTGCATCAAAAAACAAAAGGTGGCGCGTTTGATCATGAAACAACAACTGAAAGTATGCGTTATTTTGCCAAACAGGGCTATAAGTTAACAAAGAAAAGAAACGATACTTTATCGATAATAACCACGTTATACGGGCCACCTGCCTATATTACCAAACAAAAGATTTTGAGGGGGAGAGATTTAGATCCAAATCGCAAAAAGGATCTGTGTAATTATATGATTGATTGGGCAAGATATCTTAAAGAAGAGGAGTATCTCCCCGTAAAGTATATTTCATTGCACAACGAGGGAGAATCATGGTTGCGGTTTCCGCAAGATGGCACTTTAGGTACAACCGCAGATGAAGGTCATGATTATAATTTTTTCTGGTCTCCCGAGCAGGTAAATGAAATAATGGTGATGACACGTAAGCTACTAAATAAATATGGATTATATACTATTGGAGTGACTAATGGAGAACCTACCAATTGGTATCGATTTTCCTATTGGGGATTTGCTGACAAAATGTATACAAATAAGGAGATTATGAATGCCACTGCTATTGTAACTTCACATGGATTTTATGTGGGAGAACAAAGTGCTGGACGATGGTTTGGTCCTCATAGCAGTAAAGGTATAGATTTATTGCGAACAAAACGTCCGGATTTGAAGGCATGGTGTACTTCAACAAGTTGGGATTCAAAGGACATGACCAAGGTAGTTGATGGTCAAATTGTACGCCGCTATATAATGGATGCAGGATTTGTAAAGGAAATTCATGGGAATATATATGAGGCAAAGGTTAATGCAATAATACCCTGGGCATTTATACAAAAAGCATCCCATTGGAATAAGCCTGATCCAAATCCCGGTTCAGCTATTCGAGTTTATGACGATGAGACATGGGAAATTAAGAAAGGTTATTATTATTACAAACAGCTAACCACCGCAGGAAGAGCGGGAATGAATGTGGTAGAAACTTCGGCCATGGATTCTGAAATTGCCATAATTGGATTTGAAAAAAATGGTACATCTCATCCAAATTCATTTGTTGTAATAAACTATGGTAAAAATGACAAATTGATTTCACTAA
>JAFGOZ010000637.1 GCA_016926235.1 Bacteroidales bacterium
AGCAAAGAACTAATTTATGCTTGAATATCATAGTTTAATAAAGTTTCGTTTTACATCAATGTTATTGTAAACAACCCGAATAATATAACTGCCACTGCTAAGATTGCTTAAATCAACACGGGCCGGAGCGAAAGGTGAAATGGACAATTGGTCGGTCACCACATTTACACCACTACTGTTAATAACCTCAATTTTTATGGTACCCGTTACATCTTCGCCCATCCGGATATTCAGATAATCAACCACCGGATTGGGATATACATCCACCACCTGACTGTTATCGCGCACCATCACCTTAAAGGTTCCTGTAACAGTTTCGCCCCTGGCATCCTGAGCGGTTACGGTAATTTCGGATAAACCCAGCGATTTGGTGGTAATATAAAGCACTTGCTGATTCACTAACGCATGTACAAGTGCACTATTAAAAGAAACTGTATATGCAAGAGTTTCACCATCGGTATCATTAAAATATTCAAGAAGATTAACAGCTTTGGTCCCGCTTAATTCACCCAAATAAATATTGTCAAACACTTTTATAACGACCGGTGAGTTATTCTCCAAAACAGTATATTGTAATAGATACTCCGTAGATGCTCCATATTTATCGGTTGCTGTAAGTTTGCAAGAGTAATCACCCGGAGAGGCACTTAAACCAGATATCGAGACCTGAACACCATTTGCGGCCGCCTGGGCAACAGCATTTCCTGATTCATCCATAAACGCCCAGGTAAATCCATGATTATCTGGTTCGATTATGGAAAACAAAAGATGTTTAGTCTCATGAGCTTTTACCACCTGACTTGCGGATTCGGAGGTCGTTATCACAGGAGGATTATTGGATTCGGTTACTCCATTTACAATCGGAGAGAAGCTGGAATAAGTCTTTATTATATCGAATCCAGCAATAGCAAAATAATAAGTGGTTTCAAAATCCAGGTCAGTAAATACTGTGGAAATCGGATCTCCTACATTAAGTTGACCAACTTTCACTGTATAAATTTCAACATCATCGACTTCAGAATTAATGTTTACCGGATCAAAAACCTTGTCAGAATAATAAACCAAATATCCTGCCGGTTTTACATCATCGGGATCTGAAGTAATATCCCAACTCAATATAATGCTATTGGACTCAACTCGAACATTTACCTCTTCAACCGGCTCAGGAGGAAGACTTTCAGAACTAGCCAATGCAGCAGCAGTATTTACTAAGCCAATCCCCATTTTATCAAGATAACTCAAATTATAATCATCAATATCTGTTGCTCCTTGAGAAAGTCGCTTAGTTAATGATTCAGGCAAAAATCCAAGACCACCATATTTAGACACAATCAATGCGGCTATACCAGAAACATGGGGGCATGCCATAGATGTTCCCTGCATAAAACCATAATTATCACCTGGAAGCGTACTTAAAATCTGGGTTTGTAAGCCATAATATGCCCCTTGGGCAACCGTACCTCCTGGGGCGGTAATATCAATCCAGTATCCATAATTCGAATAATAAGCTTTCCGATAATCAGGAGCCATACTTGCCACTGCCACAACTCCATCATAACTGGCCGGAAAGGCAACCTCCTGGTTATCATTCCCTGCTGCGAAAATCACAACTCCACCTTCCATTGGACCTGTTTGAAAACCATTTTCATCAATACCTGCGTATTTATTAAAATAATCAATAGCATCCTTCATGGATAAAGGGAGATAATCCAACTCCTGATAGGTCCAACTGTTCTGGCTAATTACAGCACCATTATCGGCGCCATACTTTATGGCCTCGGCAAAACTTTGTGCGCTGGTTTCTTCTCCATTATCATCCACCGAAAATACCTGACATGACATGAGCCGCACACCTGGATTGACACCATCTCCCCCAGCAACACCACAAACACCTATGCCATTGTTGTTTACAGCACCAATTGTTCCTGCTACATGCGTACCATGGTCATGAGGTTTAATCGTCCCATTTCTCGTAACAAAATTAAACCCATAAACATCATCAATATAACCATTATTATCATCATCAATATAGGGAGAGCCATTCTTCTCTATTTCGTTAATCCACATATTGTCAAGCAAGTCCTCATGTGAAAAATCAATACCACCATCCACTACTGAAACAATTACGTCCTGGGAACCAGTCTCCTTCAACCATGCATCAAATAAATTAATATCTGCACCAGCTATCCCATCTTTTACACTTCCATCATTATAGTAATGCCATTGATTAGTCAAATAGGGATCATTAAAAGGCATTTTTATGGTAGCGGCTAATGAAGATTGATTCTCAAGCTTTGCTATTGAATAACCATTTGTTTTTGATCCATCGGCAAAGCGTATTCTCTTTATAGGCTCAGTAACCTCAATATCGCTTAACAAATCAAACTTAGATATTGCAATCGGCAGAGAAACCAATGAAGTGTCATAAACCACGTCGTACCACAAATGCAAGCCTTCCTTGCGACTTCTTTCTTCAAACTTACCTGCGGGAGGAAAAGTTCTTGTAATTGATTTTACACCAACATACAATATAGTTTTATCCATGGCTGGGTCACTCGAACGAACCTTTCCAGATTTCAGCGACATATCAGACCTAACCGTTGATTCTCTTTTAAATTTGATCCTAACAACACCGTCAATATAATCTCCATTTACTAAAACATCTGTTGTTTTGAATTCAGATTGTTTCGAAAAATCATCCGTTTTTTCACAAGAAATTGCAGAGAAAAGAAACAAAACAATACTAAAAAGAACAAAAAGACAATAAATAACTTTCATAAAATTATTTTTAATTAATTACGCCCCATAATTGACATTTAAAACAAAACCTTATGAGCAATCAATTACTTTATTACAACAGTAAAACCATATCAACTAATACATTCTTAACTTTCTGCATAAAACATTTACCTAAAAACAAAATATCTATGGAATGTAAAAAGTCAGAATTAAGCAATTACCAATAAGGGATCAATATTGTATTAATCACTTAAAAAGCTTTGACACACTTAATCGTTCAACTTTCCCATACTTTTCAAGTAATTTTAAATCAATTATTTTTGGATTACCAACAATACTAATTACTATCGGCTTATTTTTTAAATAAGTCTCATAAAAACCAATGATATCATCAAAATCCATCACTTCGATTTCAGGAACAATAACCTTAAACGGAAGGTCTGAATAGCCCATTCGTTTCAGTCGCTCATAATACTGACTAACAGTGCGAAATTCAGCCTGTTCAGACAATAATGCTTGTCGAATATAATTCCGTAAATCATCCATCCTTTCATGATTTACTGGCATATCATTAACTAAATTCATAAATAGATCGATTGCATTTATTGTCTTATCCGTTTGAGTTCCAATAAAACCGTGAAAATAAAATTTCTCATCTTGAATTGGAGGAATTCGAAATTGGCCAAAAGTTGTATAGGCCATTGAGTTTTTTTCCCGGATTTCATTCATTACCAACCCCCCAAAGCCACCACTAAAATATTGATTAAAGGCATATATCCGGCTACTTAATGTGGGAGAAAATTCATCTCCTAAAACGTAAAAATGTATTCTACTTTGATTTACATCATAATTTGGTAAAAAATAAACAATATTTTCACTATATGTTTCCAAGGGTTTAACTTTCGGAGACTCACTATCCAGTTCCTTAGCCTTCAAAGGTAAATTAGCGCTTAATATGGAATGAACTGTTTCAAATGGAAGGCTACCTACATAATGAATTTCAGCGGCATAATCTGTTGCTTTCTGAAATGCACCTACCAAATCACTTACCGTTAATTTAACAATATCTTCATCTCCTAACCTATCAATATAACTTGATTTATTTTTATAAAGTACATACTCTAAAAGAGCTTCCTCTTGGGAGTCAATTTCTTCTTTCTCGATTCGATAGCTTTGGTAAAAACGACCTTTAACAGCATTTAATTGCTTTACTTCAAGTTTTGGCATTAAAATTTGCCGAGTTACCAAATTACAAATGGCCGCCAATTCCTCTTCTGTCCCCTCAATATTAACAATGGTATAATCGTCATTTGAAGAATAGGATACACTTGCATTTAACCTGGTCAATGCATTACGAAACTCCTGAGGTTCATAAAGAGCCATAATGCCCGCACTATTCATAAGGTCAATTGACATGGATAATTGAGGAATATCTCTTTCTCCAATACCATACTTAAGTGTAAGCGTAAAAATATCATTCTGATCATTACTTTTGTAAAACAATTTACTCTTTTCATTAACCGCTTTGATTAATATTTCATCAAAGCTCTTTTCCGGAAAATCAACATCTCCAACAGGAATCTGCGAAAACCATTCAGCATATATTGATTTCATTGTTTTAGGGAAATCAGGAATTAATGGCAAATCCGGCTTTTCAATTTTATTATTCTTTTCATTCTTCCCCTCATTAAGGTATAAAGCAAGGAAATCTTCACTTAAGTATTTCTTTACAACCCTCTTTACATCATCAATTGAAACTGAATGAACAAGCTCATTATAGTTTAAAACCCAATCTATATCATATCTATTAACAAATGCTGTGGAAAGAATAGAAGCTTTTCCAGAAGAAGATTCCAAAGAACGTAAATAAGATCGAATCAGGTTGTTTTTAACTGTTTCCAAAAGCCATTCTTCTACATTACCATTTGCAAGATTCCTTATCTGGTCGGAAACCATTCGTTCGACGTTTTTGTGCGATTCAAAACGTCTCTGACCATAATCATAAGTAGGAATGGCATTAATTATAATTCTCCCTCCATCATTTAAAAAGTTAGTGCCAGCATATGCACTCATCAAATCACCATTAAGCGATAACTTATCAAGTAATCCCGTACGATTCCTATTTGATAACATTTCAATGGCAACCTCTAAAGCAATCTCATCTGCATGCCCTGAAGAAATTCCATTATAAATCAATGCCACCTGTGGTATCTGTCCAATATTTTCAGTTATTTGATTACGGCCATTAAATTTGGGAATATCACCTTTATCCCGTTCAACATTTGGCACTCCGGTAAGCCTTGAAAATTTTTTATTAACAAGAGCGGCAATTTCTTCTGTTTTAATATCACCAACTAAAATTAGTGCCATATTTTCCGGAACATACCAAGTATTGTAGAATTCTTGTAATTTACTGATTTGTGGATTTTTTAAATGTTCTCCTTTGCCGATTATTGGTCGTCCGTAAGGATGTCCTTGAAATGCTTTATCTAAAACAAAATTTCTAACCTGAACATTCCTATTATCCTGATACATATTATACTCTTCGTAAACGGTTTCCAATTCAGTCTGAAAAGATCTAAATACTGGATTCATAAAACGAACAGAATATAATTCGAGCCATTTTTCTAATTGTACTTTAGGAAATCTGTTATAATAAACAGTATAATCCATACTCGTTCCAGCATTTAAGCCGGTACCTCCGATGGATTCAATGAGTGTATTAAATTCATTTTGCTGACTCATTTTGGCCTGTTCCACAGTAAGTTTATTGATTGCTAAATCAATTTCTCTTTGTTTGACAGGATCATTAACCGAGGCCCTTTCATCATACTTTTGAATAATAGAATCGTAATAGATTTTTTCTTTTTCCCATTCGAGGGCACCTAACCGTTCAGTTCCTTTAAACATCAAATGTTCCAAATAATGCGCTAATCCTGTATATTCTTCAGGATCATTAACTGAACCTGCCCGTACGGAAACCATGCCAAAGACTTCAGTTTGGCTTGAATCTTCCCATACAAATACGGAAAGGCCATTACTTAATTTAAAGGTTTTCAATCCTTGCGAAGAAACCAGAATAGAACTTAACAAAGCAAGAAGAAGAACTATTTTTCTCATAACAATTGGGTTATTTCAAGGGGTTAACATTTCAAAAATACCAATTTTCAATATATCAACAAACTTATATTTTACGATTAAAGCGTTTCATTTGATAAGGAGTAAAAAAAAAGGGAGGCAAAAGCACCTCCCTTTAAAAAAAAGTTATAACCAATTACTTTGCATAACTGAAGGTGGCTCCTAAAAATGCTAATTGATAATTATCGGTACAATCAAAATGAGCAATTGCAAAATACACCTCTCCTCCTTCGTAAGATGCGGGCACTTCAATTGCTTTGGTAAACACATTGCCATCTGCCATGGTATGTGTAAACAAAACCTCGGCTTGTTGACAATTATCTACTGTGATTGGTTCATTTGAAACGACGACCTTAAATTTCTCAGCAGGATAGTTTGCATCTGTTGATTGCATATTGATAGTCAATGTACCATCTACACCCTCAAAATTCATCATTGGTAAAAGTAGGTAATTCTCAGGTGTTAAAGGACTTGAGGCCCAAGATGCAGACTTCATCCAAATTTGACTTGCTTCCTCATCATAATAAACCATATACCAAGAATTACCATCTCCATCCTTGTCAATATCACCAAAACCTGCATCTAACCAATCCGCCATTGGAGAAGTAAGATAATCAATCGTAAATGCAGTAAATCCATCCCTTGTTTTAAACGATTTGATTTCACCAAGAGATGTCCCACCCTCAAGATTGGTTGCATAAGACCTATAATAATAGGTCTTATTTGGGGTTAAAGATTCAGCTTTCACCTCAAAATTCCCTTCACTGGATGCAGGAATAACAGTTACTGAAGCAAAATCATCGCTTGCAGAAAGCAATATCCCTCGATCTTCTGTACCACCAATTTCTGAACCTGCTAAAATAGCATAGGCTGCACTAACTTTTACAGGATTACTGGTTGTAGCACTTGGAGCTTTAGAAGCATCCAGTTTTGTATCGTACTTTCCAGCATCAATTAAATCTTCCTGACAGGAAGTAGCTATCAATGCTGTTATTACGAATCCGAAAAAAAACTTATTATACTTTTTCATAAATTTACTTATTTAATATTAAACCATAAATCGATAACACACCATCATGGATTATTATCTTCAGGATTAATATCCGCGTTGTTATCAATTTCACTTGTAGGTAACTGATAAGTAAACTTCCAATCCTCAGCATCTACAACCAATTTTGCATCATCGGGGTGGTTTGAACCAGCATAAGCTCTGTTTATTCCAATCTTTAACCGTTTAACATCGAATAATCCAATACCCAATTCACCCCATAACTCAATTCTTCTTTGAATCCGGATTTCATTTAACAACGCTGGATTACTCGTTGGAGCCACATAACTTGCATCTCTTGTTTTAATAAGACTTTCCAACAACGTTGCGGCCGGCCCAGTTTGTCCTTGCGCAGCTAATGCTTCTGCTTCAATCAAGTACATTTCAGCAGCACGCATATAAACCAGATCTTGGGTATTATCGGCACCATCATCACTACGGCCAAATTTTCCATTCACGTATGCTGGGATAGTCATAGTGGCAGAATAACCTCCATTCGGCGGAGTAAAAGTCGTTAATCCAGGATCTTGAAAAGCTTTTTTCCGTTTATCCGTTGAACTCATATGCTCATATAATCTCCTATCAATTGCTTTGTGCATACCAGTAAGAGCGGCATAACCATAGCTAAAGCTGGAAATAAATGAAAAATGGTTAACAATTCCTGACTTCACAATATCCAACTCACCCGTTACTATTGAACCAAACATCCACTCTTTATTGGTGATATCCTTAAATCCGCCCAGATATTCATCCCCAGACATAAGATCATATCCTTGACGTGCTTTATTAGCGGCATCAGCTGCCAGATCCCACTCCTCCATTGATAAATAAACACGAGCAAGATAACCATAGACCACATTCTGATCAATGAAACCTTTCGTGGGTCGATTATACCCTTCAAGCAAAGTAACCGCTTCCTTTAAATCATTAACCATTTGAGTGTATACTTCACGCATACTTGCTCTCGGATAGCCTTCAGGATTAGCAACTTCAACTACTAAAGGAACTGCCGGATCATCTTCATGACCAATATACGTCTTTTGGTAAAACTGAACCAAATAATGATATCCATAAGCACGAGTTGCTAAGGCCTGACCCCGAAATGCCGCAAGAAGATCATCTTCAGTATCAGAAGGAATCTGCACAATAATATCATTGGCCATTTTTATCATTTTATACAAATAAGTCCAGACAAAATATGGATGTTGATAATCTTTATCGCGCAACTCCAACTTATAATCACTATAATACCAACCGTAGGAACCTGACGTTTGAACGATATCCTCTCCCATCATATCGGCAATATGGAACAAGCTTTTAATACCATGGTCATCGTGCCGGGTTGAAGTATTCCCTAGTGAGTTATAAGCAACAAGGTGGCCATACATACCGGCAACCATAGGCTCCAAAATCATAGCTAAAGCAGTTGGATCAGACTTGGCAAGATCCGTTATCTGGGTTTGAGAAACCCTTCCTGAAGGTTCAGTATCCAACTCATCGCTACAAGAAGCGAACAAGAAAGAGCTTACTGTCAGGATTACTAAATATCTATATATACTTTTCATAACAACAAACTTTTAAGGATTAAAAAGATAAATTCAACCCAACAGAAACAGTCTTAATAGGAGAATAGTTCAGATCCGTCGAAGTAACTACTCCACTAAAATACATTCTTGGATCAAACCCCTGACGTTTAGACATAAACAACAGGTTGTCAGCTACAACATAAAAACGAAGTTTTTCCACATTGACCTTAGATGTAATTCGTTGAGGTAATGTATACCCAAAAACAATGTTTCTTAAAGAAAAATAGTCGCCTTTAACTAAAAATCGATCACTGATATTATTAGTTTCAGAATACCTGTCAACGATTGGAACATCCGTATTGGTATTATTTGGTGTCCAACGTTTAAAAATATCTCTATGCCAGTTTGTTCCAACATCACCAGAGCTTCCACTATGCATGAAACCAGCATAAATTCCATCATAAACCCATCCACCTATTTGATAGGCTGCTTGAACACTCAAATCGAAGCCTTTGTATTCAACTGCAATTCCAAAACCACCAAACAAATCCGGTGTAGCATCTTTATCAAGTGTATAGCGAGTAGCTTCATTCCAGTCAGATGTTGTTTCCTGACCTGTAATAACTCCCTCTTCTAATACATCTTTATACCACAAACTAGCACCTGTTTCGGCATCAACGCCTGCATATTTCCTCATATAATACAAATATGGAGAAGAACCCTCTTCCCATTTCTGGTAAGAACCTCTGGCCAAGCCATCTTCTTTATACATTTCAGGCAATTCCTCAATAATTGTTTTATAAGTAGTAGCATTTGCTGACAGTGAAACTTTCAGGTCATTCTTCTTTATAACGTCGTAATTAACCTCAAATTCAAAACCTTTATTCGATAATTTTCCTAAGTTGAAAGGAATTGAGGTTATACCCGTTGAAGGCGCCTGAGGAAGTATAAACAATAAATCAGAACTTGTGCGAGTAAAATAATCTATATTACCAGATATCCGATTAAGGAATCCAAAATCAAACCCTACGGTTAAAGAATTATTACTTTCCCATTTTAAGTCCTTATTTCCTTTAAAGGCAAACTTTAAACCTATTTCGCCATCATTATTTACCACATCATATTGGTCTTCATAAGCATAGTAATAAAACCCTGTTCCTAAGTTATCATTACCAACACTACCATAACTAACACGGAATTTAAGTACATCCAGGAATGTAGCATTGCTCAGGAAACCCTCCTGATTCATCATCCAGGAAGCACCTACTGACCAAAAAGTTCCCCAGCGATTATCAGGGTGGAACCTGGAAGAACCGTCATTACGAACACTGGCATCGATGAAATATCTATCAAGATATCCATAATTCAAATGTCCAAAATAACTTTCCAAGGAATAATCATAACCATAGGAGCCAACATCGCTCATTACAACAGCCCAATCTAATTCAGTAATCTGTGGGAACAAAAAGTTCTGTTTTGATCCATAGTTATAAGAATAATTCCATTTGTATAATTCATGTCCTGCCTTAGCAGAAATTGTGTGAATATCGTTAATCTCTTTATTATACGATAAAATTTGATTGGAATTTATAGTTCTGTTTATAGAACTCGATTTCCCAATATAACCACCAACAGCAGCAAACTGACCAATTTGTCGATTATAAATATCCACACCATTTGTTTGCGCATTATCAATACCTAAATTAAGAATTAACTTCAAATCCTTAGTAAATGAAACATCTGCGCTTGCATTTAAGCTAATTCGATCAAGTTCAGTATTGGTAGTGTTTAACTTTTGAGTTCCAGCTGGGTTAGCCAAAGGCATAACCGGACGCTTCATATCATCATTATCTCCAAAGTCATATTGCTTTTCCCCATTTGCATTAAGCCTTAAACTACCATCAAGATTCCTTTGGTAAATGGGATAAATAGGAGCTACAACTTGAGAAACATAAAAAATGTTAGCAGAACTCGACCCTGTTGAAGTTGGATTATCAACTGAAGTATGAATGTAAGCAATATTTCCATTCAATTTAAGCCATTTATTTACTTCTTGAGCTAGTTTTAATCGGCTTGTATATCTTTCAAATCCAGTATTTGGGCTATAGCCTTCATCACTTAAATAGTTAAACGACAGAAAATAATTAGTACCGGCATTCGTCCCACTCAAACTAACGGAATGTTCTTGTCTTATCCCATTCTCAAAAATTTCGTCTTCCCATTTTTCGCGATATAACAAACTCGCATTTGGATTAAGCTTTCCTGTTAACGGGTCAACCAACTGATTATCTGGAACATTATAACTATTATATCCAAGCATCCATTCTATAGCACCCGATGATGGAGTAGTATATTTTATTAATCGGTCTGAGGCATAATATCCGGCCTGCGCATATGAATCGCCCTTACCTAATCTGTCATTACGAAGTGTTTCCCAAAACATCTCATAATACTCCTGGGGATCTGTCATAATGTCATAGCCTTTATAAGCCTTGGAGTTAACACCAACCCGACTATCCACAGTAACTCGCGGTTTCGAAGCTGTACCCCGTTTAGTAGTAATCAGTATTACCCCATTGGCAGCACGAGAGCCATACAAGGATGTTGCAGAGGCATCTTTCAGTACAGTCATTGACTCAATATCAATCTGACTCAAGTTGTTAATATTCCCCTCATAAGGCATCCCATCCACAACGTATAACGGGGAACTACTGGCCGACAAAGACCCCATACCGCGAATACGAACTGAAGCTCCTGAACCTGGTTGTCCAGAACTACTTGTTGTTTGAACACCAGCAACAGCACCCTCTAAAGCGCGACTAATATTAGACACTTGTGCTTTTTGTAAATCATCTCCTTTAATAGCTGTTTGTGAGCCTGTAAGAGATTTTTTGGTCTGTGTACCATAAGCAACAACAACAACCTCGTCCATTGCGATTGAAGATGACTCCAATATAACATTGATCACAGAGCGTCCTGCAATGGCCACTTCCTGGGTTTGCATCCCCACAAAGGAGATTACCAGAGTTTCGGCATCCTGAGGAACA
>JAFGOZ010000638.1 GCA_016926235.1 Bacteroidales bacterium
AGTGTTTTGTTTCATTATGAATTGATTAGAGGTTTAGGCTGATAAATATAGAAATTATTTTTTGTTTTATATTTGAATGCTTGTATTGGATTTAAATTTACATAATTAAGTTTTAAGGTGCCTGTTCATTGTAATTAGTTTTATTTATTGGTACATTTCTATTTATTATTTTGTTTTCTAAGGTCAGATAGCCTGCCCCATGGTAAAGGGGGAAATCGCATCCGACAGCTGACGATTTTATGGTTTTGATAAATACTGTAATCATACTTGTTCAACTAACTATAGCAACACATTTCTAAAATATAAACAGGGGCAAACTATGCGCGGATTGTATTCGAAGAGCATCCAATTAACTGTTTGCTTCACAAAATTTTCTAATACCAATCAATCTGGTTTTAAGAACCATCCGGTTTTTAAAAGCACATATTACAAATCATAGGGCTAAAAAGCTACGGAAAATTTGATTCTTTATCTACTAGTAGTCTCAAAAC
The DNA here is from genome assembly GCA_016926235.1 of Bacteroidales bacterium. The sequence goes on from JAFGOZ010000638.1 coordinate 492, forward strand.
ATCTTCGTTCAGATAATTCTTTTTTTGAAAATTAAATTCGATCTGGGTTCATTACCTATTTTCGGCTTTTAATTATTTCCTTGAAAAATTCAATTAGTTTCGGAACATGTGTATCAAAAGCAAACTCCATTCTGTGTTTCCAAGCATTATCACGGGCTTTTTTCATAAACTCTCTATCGGAAAAAATCTGTACCAATTCTCCCATTTCACTGAAAAAAATGCCATTACCCAATTCTATGCAGATGGATTGTGTGGCAACAATGTGACCGATATTGTCCCGTTGTAACATGGGTAGCCCAGCAACAGCCAGCGTTGCCATACGTGCAGGAATATTATAGTCTTCCCAATTAGCACGTAAATAGTCGCCACTGTTCTTGCTTTCGAAATAATGCAACCACCCAGCATCATATTGTGAGTATTCTTCTGCCCAATTTCTCTGGTCACATGTAGGGTGCAGATGAATATGATTTGGGGCAAGTTCCATTGAAGCCTTTACAAATTGCCGGTATGCATGGTGTAACCCATCACCGTAAAAATGCAAGTGAATATTATCCTTTGCCATATCTGCTATATGTTGGGCTGTCAAACCCAACGGCCTCCCTGAAACTACAGTATGAAAACCACCTATTGTTTCAGATAACAAAGGCTTTCGTATGTCTTTAAACCAATTTGATTTAGGCAGCTCCCCATCAAGCACCATAAAAATTGTTTCTTTCGATTTTGGGAAACAACGATTGTAAAAATGCCTGATGTCCTCGTTAATGTAAATAATACCGTTTGCTCGTTTAAACAAATATTGAATAGAAGGCCAAAGCCCATTTTGCCTTGCATAAAACGGGCTTTCCTTAAAGTGCCAAACAAAAGGGATATTTGGAAAACCCTTAACCACCATTTCTATTTTTGGGGCAGCCATTGCACCCAATAAGCCATATATTATGTCAGGCTTAATTTGGGCTATTTCATCTTCCCAGTTTTCGTTGGAGATTTGCTTTACGTTACCAAAAGGCAGCGGGCCAACTGCATGAACTGCCCAGCAATTTTCGGCCCATAAGCCAAATAATTCGTGACCAGCTTCTTCCAATGCATAAATTCGTTCAGGATTAACCGATAGCTCACCAACTATTAATATTTTTATATGATCATCATTAAAAGACTTATTGTATTTGAATTGTCTATACAATTTTATTTCATCAATTAACCCTCCGTTTACAGTCTGAAATTTTAAAGGTTCTTTTACTCCATAATAGTTTCTGTAAATGTTCAATCCTGTTTGTATTTTTTTATGTCTTTGGTTGGGATGATCAACCCAATGACAGGTTATCTGGTTGGTTGGGATAAAAGCACCTAATGCGGATATTTTATCCCAATACATTTTCGAGTAATCATTGGTGGTTAGCTCATCTCTTTCCATCCATCGACAGTCGTTATTCCTGTGCATCACCTGTACCAATTGAAGATCACCACCTCTAATATTTCGTTTGTGTTGCATCTCTGTAGTACCATGTAAGTTATAATTAACTTGTGAAACACCGCTGAAAGTTAAAACTGCATTAGGGTTATTTTCAAATTTTATTAAAAGGCTACTTAAATGTTCAGGGAATAAAATATCATCGGACGGTAAATAAGAAATATAGTTATACTTTGCTTTGGAAATGCCAATGTTCAAACATCTGCCCAGTCCCAAATTCTCAGGATTTTTGTGATAGGAAATCCGTTGATCATTCAGAAAGTACAATACCACTTCATCTGTTTCATCGGTACAGCCATCGTTTATTATTATCAATTCCCAGTTGTTATAGGTTTGCTGAACCAAGCTGCTTATAGCCGATGAGATAAATGAAGACTGGTTATACGTCGGCATAATTACTGAAATTCCGGTTTGGTTTGATTGTATTTTAGTCATTTTTATATATAAATAATATTAAATTACTTATGATGAAGATATTGCATGATGTAGATACTCATCAACATTAATTTAAACACCTTACATAGTCGTTTCAAATTTTAAAACTTCAAGAATCTTCGAACATGTCTTCTATTTCAATAATTATTTTTTCAGCACAATTCTTTGACTTTTCATAATAGCTTATGGCCAGATCTTGCTCATCTATTGCTAAATAAATATCTCCAATACGTTTCAAAAATGCAGGATTTTCTTCCCAGTTAATGTTCCTGCTTTTTAGTTGATTAATGTATTGTTCGGTGTATTCTTTGCCTTGAGTTAGGTAATAATTAATTATATTTTTGTTTTCAGTTGTATCCGATTCTATTTGAATTTCAAATTTCCATTTTCGATCTTCGTTATAATAATTCATTTCATTAGATTTTACAACAACCGATCGAACATCATCAATACCTAAATAATGAATACCCCACCCAAACGGATTATTAAGCGAAGGACGAACCCTATTAATTTTAACTTTCGCTTGTTCTAAAGTACGTAAAGGATAATGCCTCATTACATACTTATTGTTTGAGGGTTTATACTCTTTTAAATCAATAAATGATGGAGCATGTGGATTACTAATTTCGACATGTCGTGAATCTTTCCATATTTTTGCCCTACCAGCGTCATTAGCCTTACCATAAAATTTCATTCTGCTTAATACACTCTTGTTTGACATATCATCCTTCTCTGTCATTTTAAAAATAAAATGATGTAACGGTATAATAGTATTGCCATTATGATTTTCTTTCTCAATTGCGGTCTGTAAAGTCTCATCTATTTCAAAAGGTTCAATAAACTCATCAGCATCAGCTAAAATTACCCAATCGGGATTTACTTCTTTGTACAGCAATGTTGCTTCTTTTAATAAAAGTCTGGTATCAAACTCCTTAGTTACTATTTGAGATAATCTTATTATCCCATTCCCAAGATATTTTTTACACAGTTCATATGAACCATCGGTTGAACCATTATCAACAACAACAGTTTCAAACCCCTGATCGATATAATATCTCAGGTTTTCTTCGAGGATGTCTATTTCATTATAAACACCTGGTAATACTCTAATTATTCTCATCAATTTTAGTTTTGTGCTTAGTATGTTTTCATTATCGCTTTCTCATTGATTGCATTAATTGTACCGATTCATCATTAATCAATGATCTGATTTACTAACTTCATTCTTTAACGATTGCCCTAAGCGGATTTATAAATCGGTATATCAACCTGCTTTCCTTTGTAATTATTTCGGCAGTACCTTCCATTTCCTGTATCAGCTTTAACTGTTCTTTGTAGTTCGACACCATGCCTTCTGCCAGGCCAACTTCAACAATGTAACCATCGCCCTCGGGCACAAGCGAAATGGTTTTTACCGTGCCCCTCAACATGCCATACTGCATAAAAGGATAGCCCGATAGTTTCAGGTTCACTTTTTGGCCCGGCTCCACTTTCCCGATGCCCGATGAGGGGACCATTGCCCTGCAAATAACTGTTTGATCGCCTTCGGGAACAACCGTGGCCAAGCGATCGCCGGCTGAAACCACATGGTTTTCACTCCAAAACTTTGTAAGCGTAACTGCACCGCCGATTGGCGCACTGAGCAAGTAATTCGCTTTCCAGTTCTTGATCGAATTCTCAATTGTCCGGATGTTTTCGGCAATGTCGGTTTCAAACTGCACCATGTTGTTGCGGTGTTGTTCCTGCATTTCGAGCAAGGCACGTTTTTGCCCTATCAAGCCAATTTCCAAGGTCTTCA
>JAFGOZ010000639.1 GCA_016926235.1 Bacteroidales bacterium
CTCAGGAAATCCCTGAGTTGTTGGTTCATTAGGTAAAAATGGATTCCATGGTTGAACGACTCTATCCTGAAATAGAATTTTTATCTTACCATGCTCAATAAATCTGTGAAATACCATTGCAAGATGACTCTTCACGAGCTTCATGGTTTGAAGGAATTTATCCAACGAATTGTCATCTTCTTTTTGAAAGTCTCTTACAAGCCGGTCAATGTCATTCCATATTACAATTGTACCTGATTTTAGGGTATTAATTTCCTCTTCGAAATTTCCCTCTGGCAAATACTTTAACAAATCCCATTTACCCGTCTGATTAACAAAATCGAGGTCCCAAGTCCAGTATACTGCATTAATATTCTCCTTTTTACTTATTACTGATAGCTTTCTACATTGAGAAAATGAGGCAGTTTTTAATCCCAGTCCAAATCTGCCCAGATCTTTGCTACTTCTGTCTTCGAGTGGATTTTTACTTCCTGGACGCATGGCCTGTATCAATTCATCATTAGTCATCCCTCTTCCATCATCTTTCACTGAAAGCCACGTTTCAGCGCCACTCCATTCAAAACTTACCCAGATATTTCTGGCACCAGCTGAAATGGAATTATCTATTATATCCGCAACTGCCGCCTCAATACTGTAACCAATAGCCCTAAAGGTTTCAATCATTGAAGAAGCTTCAGGGATTGCAGTAGTAGTCTGATATTGTGAATAATCAATCATTTAATTTATCCAGTTGATTTTGAGTAATTGACCAGCTTATTTGAAGTGTAGTATAAAGGTTTTTTTTAGCATTCAATTTTTCTGCTGGATTCTGAATAAAAATTAGTTCGGGTTCTTTCTTTAAATTAGATACTATACATAAATAATAACTATCACTCTCTTTCTTTGCAACTGTCCACTCCTTATTTGTAAACAGGACTCCACCAGAATAATTTGAAAGTCCTTTTATTTCAATATAGTATACTTTGCTTTGAGATATAATTCTAAAATCATAACCTACTCCCAAATCTCTGCAATCAATCAAATTCCCTGCATATGGTTTCTGATTTTTTCTATAATGATTAATAAAAAATTCCTCAGCCGCTTTTCCAGCTGGACCTCTAACAATATAATTTGAGACTTTTTGTTTTGAATCGGTTGAAGAAACTATATTCAATAATTGTTCCAATTCTTCTTCATCATTTTGAATTTTCCCAGAAATGATATCCTTTACGATTTCGCGTATTTGTTTCTCATCCAAATCTTCAAGAGCCTGCACAACTCTTATCCTGCTTGGACTCATAGGACGCTGATACCAGCCAGCTCTATGACTATGAATTGGATCGAACTCATCTCTCCAGTTTTTCACAGAATATCTGTTGACATTTAGTTTTTTAGCAATATCAATAAATGCTCCGTTCCATGTTGAATAGCCGAGTTTCTTTAATCCTACTTGGTTATATCTTGAAAGATAATAGGCAATGTAAAGTGTTAGTTTATGGCTTTCTTCCATGTCTTAAATGATTTCAATGCGATATCTTTCCTCGTGCCTTTTAGCCTGCTTGACAGGTATTTTGAGTTCATTTTTTTTTAATATGCTCATTAGTTTTTCTACATCTTCTGCTTTCGCTTTCTCGCCAATTATTATTGATTTTAAAGCAGATTTTGGATATTGTAAAGGTTCTCCAGATTTATCATCTGACTCGGTATGGTAGATCAAACGAATTTCCTCTTCATATATCCAGTCGATAGGTTTATAGCAAAGCATCTTGATATAGAGATCAAATAGAAGCTGTCTTGTTTTTATTATTGCTAAATGATATTCTGGTAGCAGCTTGTCAGGAACATGATTCTTAATATGCTTAATTTTTTTCTCTTCTTCCTCAATAGCCATTTCATGGTACCAAATTTGATCATTAGCCACTTCATAAAGCATAGTATCTACAATAGGTGGAGTATCCTGATAAACAACATCATATGCTACCACATTAGGTGCGTTGAATTCCAGTAATTGCTCTCTTTTAAATTCAAGACAAAAACCTCTGAGGCCATCAGCATAATGGGACCACATTAAAAGGTTATCAACTCTTTTACAGAAGCAAGAAAATCTCGCGCTCTCAATGTAATTTATAACCTTCATTGAGTATGGATGATCGAACTCACTACAATACTCATAATATGACTGTCTGTCATTAGGTCCTGGATCATATCCCCATGCTGCTACAAGGGAATCGTATCTTTCCCTTTCCCTTTCTGGATCAGGGATTCCAGTTTTTTCTATACACCAGCATTCGAAAGGATCATTTAAAGCTGAATAATAGTTACACCATATTTGGTTTTTCTCAAAATTTTCAAGAGAATAATTGTTGAACTTTAGAAATTTAAACATCCTAATTAAATTGAAAGGGTCAAAGAAATTAACCTACGTAAGTTATACCTGGTCTATTTACATGTCCTGAAAGACTAGATATTATATCCTGCAACAATTCTCTTTTTATTCTGAACCAAGGCTTACCCCTCTTTTCAACCTTATCAATATCAGATGATTTGAATAGGAGGAAGTTAAAAACCAAAGAATAGTCTTTACCTTCTATCCTTAATCCAGGGCATTTTTCGTAGATTGATTGAGCTGATTTATGTTTCTCAGAAAAAGGGAATAATAATCCGGGTAGTAACCGTGATTTTTTCCACTTTTTTTGAGCATAATCACATATTGGAGATATTTCTAGCTCGACAAAATGATAATCAGAAACATCATCCGGCATCTCATTTAAATAAGTTGTTAATAGTGATTTCTTTATTTCTTTGCTTATATCTATTCTATAAATATTTCCAGGCATGTGACTTTCAGTAGGATCAAGTTCTAGATGTAGTTTAGTATTAATTATGAAAGGGATACTTTTATAGATTTTTGAAATTTCAATAAAAACTTCCTTTTCATCACTCCCTGCAAGTGAGGAGATTCGCCTGTCTATGTCAACGAAATTAAAATTTACTAAACCTCTAAAAATTGTCTCATTTTTGAAAAGAGTACATTTTAAGGAACCCCTTTCATCCAACTTCAGAATTATCTTAAATACCTCACCATGAAGCCTTACTGCAATTGAAAATGGAGATTCTATATTAATATAATCAGGAATTTGAGTTTTTCTGATTTCATATTCCAGCTCTTCTGAGAATGAACCAGAGAAAGTAGCCAAAGCTGCTTTCAAGTATAAATCATCCTTAGGGATGTTTTGTCCAATTCTTGCTTGTGCCATTCTCTTAAGAACGTCTCTAATATTATTTTCCCACAGATCATTATATTCGATAACGGAAGAAATGATATTTACTGTCTGTGCTCCTGCTTTGCGGACAAGATTTTCCCATATTACAAACAAATTAAACACACCTGCTTTTTTGAGTTCATCCTTGAGATGATCTTCAATTATCTTTAAAGCGTCAGGTTTTGCTTCATATTTTTCCTCAAAGACAATATTCTTTAATATGCTTTCTTTTATTGTATCCAGATCACTCTTTTCAAAACAGCTTTCAATTTCTGAAAGAACTTTATCCAAGATTTCATGAGTGTTACCAGTATCAACCTTACTGAGGCAAGCGGACTTTTCTAATACGATTTGGCAAATTGGAACCAAATTATGTTGTTGTTTATTTATTTCCTTCTTGAATTCTTCTCCGAATAAATGATCTTTAAGACTCCATATTAAAAGCATGTAAGGTCCATTATCAGGAGAAATTATTCTCTTTAAAATTCCAATCAATCGGGTTGCTATTGTGTGTCCATCATTGTCTGTTGATAATAATTGTAAATCTACAATGGCCAAACGAACAACACCTATTGGATTGGTAGGTAGTTCGTCTTCTTTAAATCCCCTATAATAAGTAGTTGCAATTCCTTTTTTTGAAAATGCCATGACAATTGGAAGAGCTTGGTTGGGATCATCATCTATAACGACAACGGAACCGTTTTCTGGCAAGACCATTTTGTTTGTCTTATTTGATTTTAAATGAAAGTCCAATAATAGCTCCCGATCTAAATCCATCTGGTATGATGAAATCTTCCTCTTCAGGGAACAACAGATCTCCACCATGACTATTCATTATTTCGTAAGCTAAATGCAAACCAATACCAATACCTCCCTCCTTACTTGAGATAAAAGGCTTAATCATATCTTCAGGAGGTAGCATAAAACCGGGTCCATTATCTGCAATAAGAATAGTTATATGCTCGGGATGCTCAGTTGTGATGTCAATCCAAATTTTTCTTTTTTGAACCTTCCCGTAATTCAACCACCAGATTGAATTATCAATAATGTTGATGATGGTTCCGATTATAAGATTATCAGAACATTTTACAGTAGTCTCAAAGTCTTTTTCATTTTCAAAATCCCTTATTACTTCTATCTCATGTGATCGGAGCCTGAAATCAACATTCCAAAGTGCGTCTTTTATTATCTGTTTTAGGTCGTTTGTCCTCTTTGTACGTTTTCTAATAAGAGCACTATATCCCTGAATCAGCTCACCAAGATGTTTAGTTAAGTATTTAATTCTTTCAGATGATTTAGATTCATCAACTACTTTAAGAAGCTCTGAAATGATTTTTTCTATTTCATGAATTACAATACTTAATCCTAAACCTGCACTGGCACTTCTAATATATATTTCACTAATTGTTTTATAGTCATCTTCAATCTCAGAAAGCATTTCAAGGATATCTTCTTTTAGTTTTAGGTCGTTTAATTGAGCTGTATTTATCTTTTCTCGTAGTATTCCCAAGGTTCCAGTTACTGGCTCTTTAGGAAGATTTTTTCCATAGTAGCTTCTCAGTTTCTCCTTATCTATATTTCTTTGAGTAACTATTTGACTTATTGTGAATCTGATTGCACTGTAGAAAGTCCTAAAAGCATCATTCTCAATAAACCCTTCACGGTTTGTTTTTTCGATAAGATCTCGACTTGTTAGTCTATCCAAGTAGATTGCTCCAATAACAATATTATTACTTATTCGTGCAGTAGGTAAGTTGACCCGTTCTAGATCAAGACTTAACCAGTCATTACCTGGTTCTCCATAATCATATACTCGTATGCCATCCCGATAAACTCGTACTCCTCCATTATCTTTTAAGTAAGTTTTAAACCCTCGTTTGTCTTCAATACCTCCAAGAGACATTAGGTTGGTGTCCAGATCAAATATGAGCATTTTAAGTCTTACAGGTCCAATTCTATATTCAGAGAGGTCAATGTCTTTGAATAATCTTTTTTCTACTTTTTCATCGTACTCCTTCTGAATCATGTTAATTGACCTTTCAGCTTCGAACACTCTACCTCTTATCCTTTTAAGAGTCGTCCAAGGAGTAAACTCATATCGGAATTTTACAATCTTATTGCCTTCTATTTCAGCTTCAGCATTAAATAGTACATTGTCTTTGATTTCCTCGAACGATACTAATCCTTTTAACCAATCAGTGCGGTCAATTTTAAATATCACCCGAAAAGAACTGTTTGTATCAAAAGGAGAGTTTAGTGAATTAATTGCGGTATAAAGGCTTCGTACTTGTCCTCGTGTCCATTTATTCCTAAGTTTGCGGATAATGATTTTTGTTCCAGTCTTATTTTCCGTATAAACCTCAGGCTCTCTTTCATTTAGACTGATTGGTACTCCATCTAATGAGTTATCGTTATCAAAATCTTTCCATGAAATTCTAAGGATAGCTTCTCGTTTATTTTTTTCACGTGAAATAACTTCAATCTCCTCGCCTAGTTTATGGGCACCAAACCGGCCAATTCCTTTTTCTCCAAGTGGAATTCTGTTGCATGGACTGATGAAATCTTTTGACTCAATTTGATTTTTCTTGAATGTTGTACCTGGTACTAGCCAAACATCTTTGATTAGGTTGTAATCCATTCCAAAACCATCATCTTCGATTATAATTGAACCATTTTCTGGATTATCTATATGATTCATACTTATAATCACTTTTTTGGCGCAAGCATCATATGAATTTTTAATGATCTCAAGTACAGCAATATTCTCACTTCGTATAAGTTGATCCCCAAGTTGAAGGATAATTCTTGCTTTTGGCCTGAATCCTATGTTGTCTTTTTTATCCATTTATTTTTACTTGAATATTATAGGTATTGCTAACTGATGATTCTGGTTGAATAGATTGAAAAATTTTATTTACAATCTCCGCAAACTTGTTTGCTAAAAGAGGAGGAACGGCATTTCCAACCTGTATAAATTGAGAGGTTCGTGAACCACAAAAAAAGTAGTTATCCGGGAATGTTTGAATGCGAGCTGCCTCTCTAACTGTGAAGCTTCTGCATTGCCTAGGATCTGGATGTATATAATAATGCCCATCTTTGGAAATATGGCTTGTAATAGTTTTGCATGGATTTTCCCACAATTGGACCCTGAACCGGTCAGCAAACTTTTTATTTATAATACCAGCCATTACATTTTTATGATCCGGCAACAATGACTCGGGAAAATCTTCCAGTTTAGGTGAGCGTTTTTTTACCTTGGCAAAACAGGATACAAAGAAATAACGGAGTAAATCACTTTCCATATGCCCTCGAGAGGAGTGATTGTAAAATCCTTGCCAATTATTATCAATATACCAATCCTTCAAATAACCAACTCTAGGTTTATTACTATGTATATATTCACTGCCTACTCCGTCTTTGGGTACCTTAATAAGTTTTATTTGTTTGAGTATTTCCTGTTTTACGTCATTATCAATACTTGATAGTCCATTAATTGATAATATCTTGTTTATTGAAGAAATCCAATCTTCCCCATTACTATTTTTCTTTGATATTGAACTTCTGAGTCGTGGTAAGTCACTGATGACTGTGGAAATAGCTTTTTTTTCTTCTTCTTTTAAAATACCCGGCATGTAATTTATATCTTTCCTTATCCCGAGTAATATTACTCTATGTCTAGTTTGGGGGATTCCTAATTTTTCTGACTTAATAATAAAATCCTTATTATTATATTCCGGTTTACCATTAATATCATAACCAATTGGTTTCGATGAAAGAGAAAAAATATTATAGCCAGGGCATTCTAATTTTATGCCATTGCTCTTAAAATCAGATAGGTAGGCTGCAACTGGATCATTAAGGTCTTTTATAATTTTTGGGAAGATAGAACATTTCTTTGTTCTTGCAGACAAAATTCCCTTTACATTTTCCATAATAAATACTGCAGGATTATGAACCGCAAGAATTCTCAGGTATTGTTTATATAAACCTACTCGTTCATCTTTTTTCTCATCCAGTATGTTTTCTTTTCTTCTTGATCGTCCAACAACAGAATACGCTTGACAGGGAGGTCCTCCAATTAGAAGCCAATTTTTTTCATCTTTTAATGCTTCTTTAATCCTTTTATCAACGAGCTCATTAGAAACAGTCTTTTTGCCAGGTCCCAATTTTGCCAACCATGCTTCATTCTTTGCATTTTCAGCTTCTATTGGCCATTTAGTAAATAATTCATTAATAGAAATCTTCCCTGATAAAAAATCATAATAGTCTTCAGGTACTCTTCCTCGGCTAAACTGACGAAAAAAACTCCTAAGCGTCAATGTTTTATGAGCATCCTCATCCTTTTCAATTGAAAGAACAATTTTAAAATTACCTTCTTCTGAAATGAATTCTTTATGATCAGTAAATCCTTCACCCAATCCACCTGGCCCAGCAAATATGTCAACTACAGGAATACTCATTTCAATGATTTTATTCTGTTATAGAAATTGCATCTTTTGACTAACAGACAATTTAAGCAAAGAGGTTTAGTTTTGCAAATGTTCATAGAATAATCCAGAACTGCATAATTAAACTTTTTAATCATGCGTAGAGGGGTTATTTCATCTGCAAGTGAAATAAAGTCTTTATTTCTTCTTGATTCTTTACTTATCTTGATCCCAAAAAAACGACTATAAAATCTTACAATATTACTATCAATTAAAACCTCTCGCTTATTAAAATGAAATGACATAATTGCTGAAGAAACATATTCACCAACACCAGGAAGCTTCATGAGATCATTTTTATAAGTCGGCATACCTTCTTCAACAATTGAGTTTACGGCCTCTTTAAATGTTTCATATCTCCATTTTAATCCCAGATTCTCGAAAGGGTTTTCATCTGATTTTTCTAGGAATTCTTTGTAGGATTCTGGACTAGGAAACTTGATGACGAAATCATTATAAACAGGTAAAACTTGCTCTGCTTTTGTCCGCTGCAGCATGACTTCGGCAACAAAGGCATGCCATAGGTTTTGAGTTGTTCTCCATGGATAGTTAATCGGATTTTTTTCACTCCACTTATACACTCTTGTAGTAAAATATTTTATCAAGTTCTTACTAAGCATCAGATTATACTTGGATAGTAAAATATATCAATTTTAATAAGTTTGAACAATAAAGATACTAATCTTATTTTCGTCAAATTTGAAAATTTCATTATATAAAATTGAAGAATAGCTTAAGAACCTTATCTTAAATAGACTCAATTAATGAAAAGTTCTTATAGCTCGGATTTTATTATTTAGTAACAAGATTGCAGTATCTCACCAGAACTAATCCTAATATTTGTGAAATAGTATATTATTAAAGAGAAAAACTGAATTTTGATGAGATATTGAAATTATATTGTATAGATTTTTGTACTACTTTTTGTACTACTAATGAAAATGGCCTTGTAAATAGTTGATTTACAAGACCATTTGATTTAATAAGTCGGGGTGAGAAGCCAAGTGTTTTGCTATACGACTGACTATCAATATAGTATGCTTATTTCGGTTTTTGCTTCTTCATAAAATAGCC
>JAFGOZ010000640.1 GCA_016926235.1 Bacteroidales bacterium
AAATAATCACTGTCAATTTTCTTCAGTTCATAAGTCTGCTGAATGGTGCAGCCGATGTTAAAATCAATCATGTACTGAGACAACCGTTCACCGTCTATTAGCACAATTTTGGTTTCATTTTTTGGGGTGTATTCCAATGCTTCCTTCGTAAAACTGGACGTAGTGATGAAAATGCCTTTTTTTGCTCCCTGACCAGCAAGAGCACCCACAAATTTCTGGATTTCTGGTCTTCCGACCACATTTCCTGTTTTCCATCGCTTTGCCTGAACATAGATGATATCAAGACCTAACTTGTCCTCTTTAATTGTCCCGTCTATTCCTTCATCACCGCTTTTGCCTATAGCCTTACCTGCATCCTTTATTGAGCCACCGTACCCCATTTTAACCAGTAAATCAATCACCAGTCTCTCAAAGAAGGCAGGAGACAGGTCTATTACTTTAGTGAGTAATTCTGATGCCAATGACTTTCTTATTCTTTGATATGCTTTATCAAGATTTTCCTCAGGGGTCTGTGCACTTACTTCTTGTGAAATAGGTTCATCCTCACTTTCAGTATCATTCTTCGCTGCATGGACAAATTCGAGAAAAGCTGGGAACTGTTTTAAGTACTTTGCATCGATTCGGTCTGGATTTTTCTTCAATGTTTGCAGTCCCAGTTCGGTAATGACGAAGGTTGCTCTCTTTGGGGAGTCAATCAATCCCGCTTTCTTTAAGTATGTTTTTGCCCAACCTACCCTGTTGTCAAAAACAGGTTGGTTTCCACTTGCCAGCAGTTCTTTTCTTTCTTCGTCTGTTAACTTAAATTCTGCTGCTAAATTCTCAATTAGGTCACGATATTTATATTCCTGTTTGTCAGAAACAAGTTTTAATAAGGGAAGCATGAGAGTTTGATAGTCTGGTATCATTACATTGGGGTTTTATTATTATTAAGCAATATGCATCAAACCAATCATTAGATATTTAATTCTTATTATAATTTATTTGTGGTTCTGCTGCTATGTTAAATCTTTCTTCTGCTTCCCCAACACTAACTTGTCCATTCATCAACATCGGCAATAACCAGTCCCTTAGCTCTGCAAGTCTTTGATTCTCTAACAAATTCATTTGTTTTTTAGTATGGATAGGTTTTGCAAATTCATAGAATTTCTCAATCACTTCTAATTTTGGAAAAACCTCCTTTTGATGTGTTACGAAACTTTCGAAAAGCAAATTCTTGATTCCGCTCGTTTTTCCTTCCCACCCAAACAGTACGCCATTATCATAAAGCCTATTCCACAGGTAAACGAAGTTGTATAAGTACTTTTCATTTTTTAATGTCAGTGCCTTACAAAAATTAGAACAGATTAGGGGACTGTAAAATCGCTTTAATGTTTCCTCTGTAATAAAGGCTAATCGACCTGTTGATTGAGTTGGACTACCCCCTGAAATTTCAATAATTAAATCGTGATTAAGCAATGTCTTATTATCATTGCTTTTTAAGATATACCGTGTCGGTGCATTTAATTCACCCATTCCATTCAATCCATTAATATCAGCTCCTCGGACACAGGACACCTTTAAAGTGTAATTTCCTTCTTCAGTTTCTTTACCCCAATCCCCATTTTTGTACTTTTTTATCCAGTCGGACAGTTTTTTAACTTCCCACCCCTCAGGAATCTCCCTTTTCAATTCTTTGCTATAAACCATCTTCCCCCCTGATGTTTTATAAGGTTGCCCTTGCTCATTGGGAAAATCGAACTGAACAAACCAATATTCGTAAAGCATTTTTGCCATAGCTTCCAATTCTTGGTTTATTTTGTTGTTGAGTTCGATTTTGGCATCGAGGTGCGAGAGTATTTTGGCTATAGACTTTTGGTCATGTAAATCAAGGTGTGCAACAATTTTTATTGGATGTAAATGGTTTCTATTCATCGTAGGAACACCAGAACCACTTTTCTTATCTCCAAGTTTTAGGTTTTTCAGCAAATAATAAATATATACAATATCATTACCTTTAAAATCTTTAATAAATAATGAAGTATTATGTGGATAAAAGTCTGATTTAATTAAATGGGGTAACCCAACTGTACCACTTCGCCCAATAGTAATTCCTGCACCCTTTACTTTATATTCGTCATGATACCCTAAAATTCCATTCGAAGATACAACAGGATATGCACCCTTAACAAATTGAGATTTAGGTAAATCATATCCTCTTTGAAATTCAATTAAATCACCTATAGTACAAACTGTAACTTTACTCATACCTTAATTGATTTAAATTATTTTGAATTTCTACTTCCAGTGTATTACTTTCCAGAAAAAGTTGGATTAGGTTTTCTTCAAAGCCTTTCATTTTGGTTTCAAATTCTTCGGCTGTAATGTCTACATATTCAATCTTCACCTCAAAATATTGCCCTGCACTGAGGGAGTATGCTTTTTGCTTTATTTCGTCATAGCTTACTACTACCGAAAAATCTTCAAGGGCTTTTTTGTGGTTAAAGGTGAGTATAATCTCTTGTTCCTCTATTGCGGTTAAAACCGTTTTTTGGTTTTTGCCTTCTTTTACAGTTTCGCCTAAATTGGAAGCGTCAATAAGAACAACATCTCCTTTATTATTTTTATCAATAAACAAGATGGATACATTAGTACCTGTGGCTGCAAAAATATTACTCGGCATGCTAATTACACCTGCTAACATTTTATCATCCACAAGTTTTTGTCTAATTTTCTTTTCAATTCCAGTTGTGGCAGTAATAAAGCCAGTTGGAACGACAACAGCCGCCTTCCCATTTTTAGTAAGTGAATGCATTATATGTTGAATAAACAAAAGATAAATCACCATTTTATCCTTATCTTTTTTAAGTATATTGGGGATACCAGCAAAAAAACGTTCGTGATTTTCTTTGGTATCCAAATCATCTCTATAATCCGAAAAATCCAATTTGAAAGGTGGATTGGAAACTATGTAATCAAATTTAGTTAGGCTTCCATCTTCTTCCTTATGATAGGGGTGTAAAATGGTGTTTCCCTGAATAATGTTTTGAATGGAATGTACCAGATTATTTAATATCAGATTTAATCTCAAAAGACTGGATGATTTCTGACTGATATCCTGAGAGTAAATCGTGCATTTATCTTCACCAATGGCATGGGCAATGTTCATTAAAAGAGTGCCTGACCCTGCTGAAGGGTCGTAAACAGTTACATTCTGGACTGGCTCATTTACCAAGATGGCAGCCATAATCTTTGCAACTGCGTGCGGGGTAAAGTACTCAGCATATTTCCCACCACTATTAGTATTATAATCTTTAATCAGGTACTCAAAAATGGTAGCGTAGAAATCAAATTTCTGGTTGAAGATATGCTCGAAACTAACACCAACTAACTTATTTATAATTGCTTTTGCAAAGGAATCTCTTTTTGAGCCATCACTAATATATTCAGTAATACGGTCAAATAATACCACCTTTGCACCACCATCGGTCTTAACTGAGAATATTTCATTATTGGTAACGGCAATATCCATCAAGGTATCATCGAACAATTTGGCAAAGTCGCTTTCGTTCTGTCTGCTGAAAAGTGTGGAAATGAAGTGCTCAGGCTTCAACTTAGCTGTATCTGCTCCCAGTTGTAGTAAAAGCATTTCGTAATCATCGTCAGAGTAATTATTCAATTGCTTTTCCCAATTATCGGCATCTTTAAGTTTCTTATCAATTTTCTTAACCTCGAAGGAAAACTTGTCGTTCATAAATTTATACAGGAATACCTGCGTTATT
>JAFGOZ010000079.1 GCA_016926235.1 Bacteroidales bacterium
GATCATGCGGGGGTCGGCTGTGTTTCATCAATATGTGAGCATACCGGAAACACGGTCGTTAACGTAAGCAATTACTAATTTAAATCAAAGCATCTTAATCCATTCAAAAGAAAGGATAAGTCATGAATTGTTTAAAAAGTCAATCCAAGAAAGGCAACACGCCTATTACGATTATTTTTGTGTCTTTGCTTATATTCGGCTTTGCTGATATCACTTATTCCCAATCGAGTCATACGGTTACATTTGAGCGAGGCGATTTGAAAATCGAGACGGAATCAGCCAAAGATGGCAACAGTTATGCAACAATCAACATGCCGTCGCTGCGAAAAACCTTTGACGCCGGGATGCCAGATTTACCGGTTAAATATGTCAAACTCATTATTCCTTCGGATCAGGATGTTGCAAAAATCGTTATCGAAAAAACATCATCGGCAAAGATGACTATCTCACAACCGCTGTTTCCTGCGCAACCTGACGTCCCTATCTCTATTGACACCGAACCCGAATTCATAAAACCGGACCCGTCAGTTTATATGGTTAATCAATTTTATCCATCGGATGTCGTTCAACTGGTTCATTCCGGTTATTTTGACGGTAGCAACCATATTGTAACGCTGGTAGTTTATCCCATACAGTACAATCCCATAACAAAGGAACTTTTGTTTTATAATACTATCGATTTTACATTGATTTTCCAGAGTGGCAAAGGAAAACCGATAAGGATTCAAAACCGTAATGAGAAGAGCCAAAAAATATACGATGACATCTTGAAAAAAACGGTGGAAAATCCGGGTGATATATCATCCTACCAGATCAGACCATCGTTAAACAAAGGTACAAGTGTCAAGAGCGGATCGCTTCCATTTTATGAATATGTAATTGTTACAAGTAGCGCTTTTAGTAGTGCATTTAATGAATTTGTATCGTGGAAAATTCGCAAGGGTCTGGATGTCGGAATTGTAACCGTTGGAGCTATATCTTCTGAGTATTCTGGGGATTTAATTTCTGGTATATATGATGAAGCGGGGAAACTGCGTCAATATCTCTCCGAAGCTTACCAAAACGGTACGGTTTGGGTGCTGCTGGCAGGTGATCAGACTGTTGTTCCTATAAGATATGGTTGTGGTTGGAATAGCGAATCATGGACATGGGATATAGAAAATGATTATAAAATTCCTGCTGACCTTTATTTTGCTGATTTTAATGGTAATTGGGATGTAGATGGAGATGTCTATTATGGTCAACCTAGTGATGATGATCCTGATTACAATCCCGAGATTTTTGTCGGGCGTCTGCCCTGCACGAATACCCAGGATATCGAATACTGGATTGAGAGAGTCTTGACCTATGAGCAAAATCCCGGTGGCGGTGATACGGATTACCTGACTGATGTATTCTGGATTGAAGGACCGAATATCTATGTTCATGTTGATGACATAATCGCCAGTAATCAGTTTCCTCCAGCATATCAACATACAGCCTGGGATCAAAGTCCGTCTCACACAGGTTCGGAAGTCATCTCCAAAATGTCAGACAAATACGGACTTTTAAACTGGCATTGTCATGGCGATCCTCGGGCGTTTAGTGTTCAACTTAATCCCTATATGAAAGTGTGGACTAAAGATACTTATGATGCTGGTTATAGTGGAGATGGTCTTGATAATATGACTAACGATAAATATTATTCGGTTGTTTATTCCATTTGTTGTTTTATTGCTGCATTTGATGACTATATTTATGGGAGTTCTTATCGCAGTATGGCTGAAGGTTTTACCTGCTTTTTTGACCGTCGTTCAGGTCCTGAATTATTAGGAAACACAAGATATGGCTGGCAATATTCCTCGCCTGTACTTCAGGAAGAATTTTATGATTTGCTCACTTACGGGACACATGATTCGGAAAGTGGGGAATCTTATTTCCATCTTGGCGTTTCAGAGTTGGTTTCAAAACAGAATTACAGTAATCATTATTTGTGTTATTCACATAATCTTTTTGGTTGTCCTGAAACACAGGTCTGGACAGATGAACCTTTTGAATTTTATTCCGTATCAGTTACCGATAATACCACCAGTATTACCGTTAACGCCGGTGTTAGCGGCTGTGATATTTGTGTTAGCAGTGGCAATGACGGAGCAAATTATCGGCTTTCGGTATCTAATGTATCCAATTATACGTTTTCCACTTCTGTTCGTCCGCTGTACATCACGATCACCAAACCGAATTACATTCCCTACACAGCAGTCACCGGAGGGACATTTATTAGTGATGAATATTGGTTTGGGAAATTATATGTTTTAGGAAACATAACTTGTCATAATAACAGCACACTTACCGTATTACCTGGTACAGAGATAAAATTTAAAGGAAATTATTGCTTATCAGTACAAAGTGGTTCAAATATTATTGCTGAAGGGACAGAAGAAAGTCCTATATTATTCACTTCAGCAACTGGTTCATCACCCGGTTCATGGCAATATGTTATTTTGTACGGTGGTAATAATATATTCAAACATTGTGAATTCAAGTATGGTCGTAGTCCTCTATATCTATATTATTGTACCGCTTCTGAAGGCTCTAGAAATCTTATTGAAAACTGTACTATTCATCATTCTTATTACTATGGGATAGATGTGTATCGCAGCTTGGCTAACATCAAAGGTTGCCATATTTATAATAATAGAAACCTTTGAATAACCCATCACCTTATACTGACCCTCAAAATCGAGGTTATTTTTAACACTATTTA
>JAFGOZ010000641.1 GCA_016926235.1 Bacteroidales bacterium
TGTGTTGGCTATTGCCGTACAAACTCCGGTTACATGATAGGTCTTGCTGTCAGGTCCGGCAATTACCTCTGCACATGTGGCAGATGCAATTGTTGCCAAACCCTGGATGATATTTATTCTCTGAGTTACGCCTCCACATTGAATTAAGACCTCTGCAGTACGGCCATCCAAGGCAGATGGAGCTGAAAATGTAAGCGTTGATTCGCCGGCACCGCCAGAGGTTGAAGAGATAGTCAACCATGCAACATTATTCTCTACAGTCCAGCTATCTTTAGCTGTTATAGTAATGGGCGTAGAACCACCCTCCACAGGGATAGACACGTAAGACGACGATACTTGAATTTCATCAAGCAATGTCATTGTTTCTTCATCGATACAACTTGTCATTAAGGCAAGTATTGCAACGAAAAATGGAAATATTTTTTTTAAATTCATAATTGTCTTAGCTTTTAAATTAGTTGAAAATATACTTGATACCGATTAATGCATACCAACATTGACCTAATGAGTAGCTTGATGTGAATGTTTGTGTATTACCATTGATTGAAGAGGGTGTAGAGAATGTAGCCACACCGTCTGCATCAACACCTTCATATTTGAGGATACGGGCTTCCGAGCCAATTTCCGGGTTCAAATATTTACCTACACCCCAACTAGAGTTGAACAGGTTCATCACGTTTTTGATATCCAAGCTAAGTTGCAGTTTGTGATTGCTATTACCTGCTTTAATAGCAAAATCATGTTTGTAGCCGAAGTCGACACGATGTACCCATGGAGAGTAAACGCTATAGGCTTCTGCATACTTGCCTTGTTGATTTTTCAAATAATCATCGGCATGCACATAGTCCATAAAACGAGTTTGATCGTCTGCTGAAACAAAGCGGAACTTATTGTTTGCCACTTCATCGTCAGTTGGAACATAGATTGCATCGTAGTTGTAACCGTCACCATTGATATCGTTAGCAGTCATATAGGAGTAGTTGGCTCCACCGTGCCATCCTTCATAGATAATGCTATAGTTGTTACCGCTCTTGTCGTGGGCAGTAAGTGAAGCTACAAGACGATCAGGTGTGGTGTATTGAGAATTATGTAATTTAATATAGTTAGGGCCTTCTACCGTTGGAACGTATGTAAATGCAGATTCTGCATTAGATCCCGGCATGCCTGTCACATCTTTAGCAACTGTGTGTGTATAGGCGGCCATCAAATTGAGCCATTTTACCGGTTGAGCATTGAACGTAATGTTGCCTGACCAACCATAACCAAGGCTTGTGTTCTCCAGCACAAAGGCCTTTGTGGCGGTACGATAACCGGCAGGATAAATCGGACGATTGTCAACCCCGTTGAAACGGGCGAAACCACCTACATTTGGAATACTCCAGTCAGAAATAGAAACGCCGTTGATCGTTTTATTAAAAATTCCTTCTACCGTTACAGAGAATGGGAAAGATGTTTTGAATGCATAGTCAACAGCAAGCGATGTTTTCCATACCTGCGGCATTTTGAAATCCGGGTCTACAGCCGCAATAGCAGAAGGAACTGTTCCATCTTCGGGAGAAATAGTTGAAGGATATCCCATTGATGTTAACTTATTATAAAGTGCAGCAATAGTAGCTTTTCCGTTAGCATCAGTTACAAGGCCGCCGGCAAATTCATCCATAGTGAAACCTTTTTTTGCTGCGTTCGAAGCATTAATTTGTGCCTGATACTGTACCATTCCACCGTTGGTAGGCATATTGGTGAAGAATACAAGTGGTAAATTACCCGAGAAAAGACCGGTACCTCCACGAACTTTCAGACTCTTATCGCCAAATGTATCCCACACAAATCCTATACGAGGAGAGAATATGATATTGGCAGAAGGCCATTCTCCTGTATCAATATTACGACCGGAATAATCAATGTCATAGATAGCCTGGTTTGTTATCAAGTCACTATTATTAAAGAAAAGTCCATCTATACGAAGTCCATAGGAAAGTTTGAAATTTTCAGTAACACTCCAGTCATCCTGCCCGTAAACTCCAATTTTGTTTGTTCTTATGCGAGCTGCAGGATTGCTCTCCCCATCATAACCATAAGTTAAATTTACAATTTCAGGTGTCCCTTCGTTTAAGAAGTCGTCAAGACTTGAGTAACGATAGTAACCAGTACCGTTACGCATATAAGAGTTATCAGCCATCTTATACTCGTAAGCAATACCGCCAATAATTTTATGATTACCTAAATAATAGGTCACTTCATCCTTAATGTTCCATACATTATTGTGAACACCGTTGTTCCAGGTAAATAGCTCGTAACCTAACGAGAGGTATGCTTGACCGTCTTTTAAAATATCAATAAACGGGAATTCTGATGAATTGGTTCCGCGTATATCGTCAAGTTTTGAGAATGTTGCCAGGAATTGGTTAGAGATGTTTTCCGACAAACGACTATTTAAGTCAAAAGAGAATGAATGAACAATGTTGTCCATAGAATACATCGAGTTGGCATATGACATTGAAGCTTGTGACATTCTTGCCTCAGACATACGGGTACCTCCGTCCATAGAAGATGCATTAGGCGGCCTCCATGAAAGGTTTTTTGTGTAGTTATAACGTAAAGCCAGACGATGATTGTTGGTGATATTCCAATCCAAACGAGCAAGAATTTTGGCGTTGCTTTCATCTGCCGGGAAATTTGTGTAAGATCCCGTTTCATATCCATATCCATTTCTTACAAAATCAGAAACTGTTTTAAGATCGTCCTCTGTTGTGCGGGAAATATAATTATCCGGATCAGCAACACCATCAGTTGAAGCCCTCCAACGATTGACAACAGTTGGTGTTTTAGCCATTTCACCGTTTACGAAGAAGAACAATTTGTTTTCGATAATCGGTCCGCTTAAAGTGAAACCGTATGTTGTATTACGGTCAATATCACGCGCACCTGAGATTTGTTGGCCTTTAACAGCATCTCCGCGCATGTTTTCATTTCTGTGATAAGTATAAGCACTGGCTTTGAAGGTATTTGTACCGGATTTTGTAATAGCGTTTACACCACCACCAATAAAGTTAGTTTGACGAACATCATATGGAGCAATTACGACCTGTAATTCTTCGATAGCTTCAATAGAAATTGGGCTGCCTCCACCGGGAAGAGCATCACTCAAACCGAAGTTATTGTTGAAATTAGCTCCATCCACTGTAAAGTTAGCAGTACGTCCATCTGTACCAACAAAGCTCATCCCATTGCCTCCATAAGGCGAAAGGCGGGTAATGTCTGTAATGCTGCGACTCACTGTGGGCAAATTAGCTATCTGGTTGTTTGTGATATTGGTCACTGCCCCGGTTTTCTCATTAGAGAATTTTGTGCGGGTTGCCGTAACAAGAACTTCATCTAATGATGTCGATTCTTCTGAGAGTACAACATTCATTACATAGTTTTCACCCAAACTCAACGTAATGTTGTTTTGTGTGTATGTACCATATCCAATGAAAGAAACTTCTACAGTATAAGGTCCGCCTACACGCATACCGTTTAGGTTGAATCGGCCCTCCATGTTGGTTACAGTACCATACGTTGTCCCTGAAGGGTTGTGTGTAGCAATCACCGTTGCACCTATCACGGCTCCTTCAGCATCAGTAACACGTCCACCCATACTGGATGTGGTTACCTGTGCTTGCATAATAGTAGCTGATGAAATAAAAAGCACTACTATTAAAAAAATAAGTTTTTTCTTCATAAAAAATTAGTTTTTGTTTTAAAAAGATAAAAGTATTAATACATATAATTTGAATTTTTAATTTATTATCACTTTTTGGTTATCTTAACATTAAAATAATTCAGCAAAACAAAGCAAAACCGGAATAGATTCAAATCCCGGTTTCAAAGAACGAAATACGGAAATTATATTCTTTTCAACAAACAAATTAAGTTACATTTATATTAATTTATACCATATATTATTTAATATCAATGCAGCCCAGACACTTATATTTTTCAAGCATAGCAGCACAAAAGCTACGAAATTGTTACTTCCGCTTTATTATGCCACAAATCCCAATATTTTCAAACGGGAACAGAAAGTTCTTAATTAAATCCTAATTGGGCTAAATATTAATTTGATAGTTATAAACTTTCCGGACAATTTATAAACAAGATTTCAAAAGGATATTAACAATAAATAAGAATTGATAATTAAATAAAATTCATCAAAA
>JAFGOZ010000642.1 GCA_016926235.1 Bacteroidales bacterium
AATCTCAAATCCATCCTCGTTATCCGAATTATCTGTCCAGCTCATCTGGATTGAGTTGACCGTGATCGTTCCAAAGGTCAAATTGATGGGGGTAGCAGGCGGATATGGCAGTGTCGTCGCGCTCCTGCTCAAAGCAGTGGACAATCCACCGTCATTGGCCGCATATACCCGGTAGAAATACTCCGTATCATCAGACAGTTCATCATCCGTGAACGTGGTTACTCCCTCTCCGGTTGTGCCAACCTTCATATATGTGCCCCCCGATGTCAGTGAACGGTAAATCTCAAATCTATTTTCATTGTCTGAATTATCTGTCCAGCTCATCTGGATCGAGTTGACCGTGATCGTTCCAAACGTCAAATTGACGGGGGCAACCGGCGGATCAGGCAAAGTATTCAGGTATGGAGCGATTGCCTCATACCACTTCTGTCCCATTTTATCATGTGCCGACTGAAATGGATGGATCCCATCTGCCATTAATTCGGTGGTATAGTCTATTCCTGCACCACTTTCTATATCAACCATGATGATGCTCGGGTCACCCCTTCCCGTAATCATGGAAGCCACGTTGTTATTAAATTGAATGGTTGTTAAGCTGTCAACAGGATCATCCGTTCTCTTGAGGATCCTGGCTACAAAAACAGCAACATTTGTCCCGGTGGAAGCTTCCCAAGCATCTATTTCATCCAGGATGTTTTCCACGTCCGCTGCACCGGAACCTTCACCATGGGTGATATCATTAGTTCCAATGTGAAGCAGAATAACATCCGCAGGATATACATCCAGGTAGGCTTCACCATCCGGTGTAATCTGATCAAGCCATCTCAAGTCAAATCCGTCCTGCAGGAGGCGTACCACATACTGTGCCCTTGAACCCCCGATCCCTCCATGGTCAGCATCAGAAAACAAGTTATATCCCGAATAATTATGACCCACAAAATCAACATTGTATCCCCCACCCACCAGTTGATCATGCAATTCTTTCCTATAAGCAATTCGCTCCCCCTCGGCAGGATCAGAATCGTCATAACCTTCTGTGATGGAGTTGCCCAGGGGAAGTATCCTGTATGTCTGCGCCTCTATTTCATTCACTGATATAATGAAAAATGAAGCAAACAGGGTGGCTATAATTAGATGAAGCAATTTTTTCATTTGGATGGTTTTTTCTTCTGAATATACTTTCCAAATCCATTCTATTATACGCAATAATCTACGCAAAGCTAGCATCATTTACGAATTCGGAAAACGGTATTTGATCAATACAAGATTTCTATAAATCAATCTCCACAAAATCAGCAATATCATTAAAATATCGGAGCAATATATGGTTTATACGACTGGTTAACTGTGTGTTAATCATGTTTCGGCAAGTTTTATTCTCCCGATCATCACTTGATTATCATGGAGAAAAAATACATTCATCCCACAGAATTATCCGTTCGTATAAGTAAAGATTCATTTCAGATAAAAATGGTTGCAGAATGGAGGTAGGAAGACAAAGCCCTCCGGGAACTATATTATTGAATCAATACAAATTTTTCAGCCACAGTTCTGTTACCTGCTATCAGGATGATTGAATAAAAACCGTTCT
This sequence comes from Bacteroidales bacterium, assembly GCA_016926235.1. The sequence goes on from JAFGOZ010000642.1 coordinate 1,592, forward strand.
TTAACGTTTTTGGCAGTTGGATTTCGAAAACATTCCCCTCTGTGTAATTGGTAAGATCTATTTCCCTGTTAAAATGGACAGTGCCAGAAAAATCTGCAAGCCTCAAATAACCCGTCCCTGCATATTCCTCCAAGTTTTTAATCACTATTATAAGGTTTCCGTCATTGGGATTTGGATAAAATGAAAAAAGGCTGTCAATTTCAGGTTCATTCAAAGGATCTTTTCTTTTCGTAATGGCACTGGCTTCATTGCTGTATTCAGAATCATCCAAAGCATTGGTGGCACAAATCCGATAAAAGTATTCGGTTTCGTCCTGAAGTCCCTCATCATTATAATTAATCTCATTGGCCACAGTAATTCCGATCTCGGCAAAACCTGATCCCGGATTTAGGGACCGTTGGATTTTGTAACCGGTCTCGTTGACAGAATTATCTTCCCACAACAGACGGATAGAATGTTCATCTATGGCAGTTGCAGTCAATCCGGTCGGAACTGAAAGCAGTGTTGCAGTGCCGTCCTCTCTGCAGTATTTAGAATAATTGCCATTACCGGTGGCCCTGACCCTGTAGAAGTATTCCTTTCCATCCTGGAGTCCGTCATCCGTGTAAGCTGTGTCATCGACCGAGGTGGTCTGGATCTCATCATAACCTGTTCCTGAATTGAAAGAACGTTCAATGATGTAACCTGATTCCTTATTCGAATTATCTTCCCATGACAAACGGATAGAATGCTCATCAAGTGTATTCGTGGATAATCCGCCCGGAGCTGTCAATTCCGTGATGGCACTGGCTTCATTACTGTATTCAGAGTAAAACCCTCCCCGGGTTGCGCAAACCCTGTAAAAATAATCTTCATTTTCCTCAAGTCCGTCATCCATGTAAAATACAATATCGGCTTGAGCAACCTCGATGACGGCATACCCGGATCCTGAACTCAGGGAACGCTCGATCCTGTAACCGGTTTCGCTGTTTGAGTTATCTTTCCATATCAGAGCAACAGACTTATCATTCAGGGTACTTGCAGATAATCCTGTTGGAGCCGCCAATTCTATATTGGCATCTGCCTCATTGCTGTAGACAGAATTACCCAATGCATTGGTGGCACAAACCCTGTAATAGTAAATGGTTTCATCTTCAGGGACATCATCTGTATAGGATGTCACATTTGCCAAAGTTACATGTATCTCTGTAAAGCCGGATCCGGAAGTCAAAGAGCGTTCGATCCTGTATCCAATTTCGCTGGCTGAATTATCCTCCCATGAGAGAAGAATCGAATTCCCCTCAACCACATTAGCTGTCAGCCCTGTAGGAGCCGCTAATTCAGTAGATACATTCGCTACATTGCTATAATCGGAGTTAGGACCGGAGGTGGTGGCACAAACCCTGTAGAAATATTCGGTGCCGTCAATCAATGTGTTATCAAGATAAGATGTCACATTGGCAGAGGTTGTATGGATCTCTTCATAATCTGATCCTGAGCTTAGTGAGCGTTCAATCCTGAAGCCGGTTTCGTTCATTGAATTATCCTGCCATGACAGAAGGACAGAATGCTCATCCACCACACTGACTGACAGGCCTGTCGGGGCTGCCAGAGATTCTGACAATGTATATGTATTTTCAATGGAAGTATATAATGATGGTCCTGTGGCATTGACGGCGCGCACACGATAAAAATATTGTGTGTCATGGTCCAGATTACTGTCCGTATATGATGTAACTCCTGCTTCAGTGGTATAGATCAATGTAAAACTGCCACCTTCATGTGCGAGGGAACGCTCTATTTCGAATCCGGTTTCATTGCCGGAGTTGTCATTCCATGAAAGGTCAATTGAACTGGCCGTTTCTCCACTTAAGGATAACTCGGTCGGTGCTTCCGGAATTGCACTCAGATATTCATTCAGGCTTAAATACCACTTGTATCCCATTTTATCATATGCCGACTGTTCGGGATGAATGCCATCTTCCTTCAGCTCCGCAGCATAGTCAATTCCAGCTCCGCTTTCAATATTGACCATGAAAATGCCCGGATCCCCCCTCCCTGCAACCATGATTGCCACGTTATCATTAAGTTGGATGGTTGCATCATTTAATGCAGGGTCATCGGTTCTCTGAATGATCCTGGCAACAAAAACCGCAACATGCGTTCCGCTGGAAGCTTCCCATGCATCTATTTCATCAAGAATATTACCAACATCAAAAGCACTGGAACCTTCCCCGTGGGTAATATCATTGGTACCTATATGAATCAATATGATGTCTGCCGGATAAACATCCAGGTAAGGCATACCATCCGGAGTGATCTGGATATTATTCCGCTCATCAAATCCATCTCGCAGTAAACGCACGATATACTGAGCCCTTGAGCCCGGGATACCTCCATGATCAGCATCAGAAAACAAAGCATAGCCAGAATTCTTATGACCTACCAAATCAAAATTGTACCCTGCACTTGTCAGTCCGTCATATAATTCTTTACGGTAAGCCACCCTTTCACTCTCCGTAGGGGCTGAAGCATCAAAACCTTCCGTAATGGAATTGCCCAGAGGGAGTATTCGGTAAGTCTGAGCATCCAAAATCTCTGATGACACAATGAAAAATCCCACTAAAAGGATCACCTTACCAGTATATAATGAGCTTTTCATATTGCTGGTTTTTCTTTCTGAAAGCCCCTTATTTAAGTAACCACCTAATTTATAAAAAATTAGAATTGTTTTCCAATACCGAAACTCGGTATTTTATCAATTTGAGATTTTTTTGAACAAATGCATTCAACCCATAACTACCCGCATTTGCATAAATATGGATTAAAACTGACAAGAATTGCTGTAAATCTGCGCTGAACGATCGAAATGTTTATGATAATGAAACTTATCTCATTAAAATAAACTTTTGTGCAGCACACCTGGAACCTGTAATCAGGATCAATGAATATAATCCATCTTTAAGTGAATCTGGTAACCGAAGCTCAATGACCTTTTCCAGCAATCCCTCTGAGAAATCTAACACTTTTGTAAAATGGAGGGCACCTGAAAAATCAGTAATTTTCAAATATCCTTGTTTAATATTTTCATCTGTGTTTTTTACTGTCAAAAAGATGCTTCCATTATTAGGGTTTGGATAAAAGGCAAAATCACCGTCTAACTGATTCACATTCTGATAAATAAAATCCTTTTCTTCTCCATATACCAAACCCTGATCTGTGGTGATGAAAGGTTTCAGGGAATAAGCCACATTGGATTCGAGGGTATCTAATTCAGTAGTGAAACGGAGCTTGCCGAATCCAGATTGGTAGTTCTGATTCACTTCTTCACTGTTTAAAGCCCTATCATATACAGCCACCAGGTAAAAAATGCCTTTCCAGGGCCTTTCACCCGTTAGCTCATTGGCAAGTGCAAACTGGTAATCAGATTCCCAGCTCGAAAAATCTCCTTCGCGATCGCCCGACGCCAACACTACTCCATTGATATATATTTTTTCAGTCCCCAGGTTATTTCTGGTATAAACAACATGATGGAGGCTTGAGCTGACAAAATTCTGTGATGTTTTTATTTCTGGCGTACCATTGATATCAGTTGACGAGGTATTTAACCGCGAAACGTAATTATAAAAAGCTTTGTTGCCTTCATGTGCCAGTGTAATTGCACGCCTGGAATTATCTGCGGATAAAGTCACCAGTCTTGCAGGACCTGATTGCCCAATCTTTTCCTGTTTGACCCATACTTCAAGGGTAATTTCATTGGTAGCAGAAAGGGCTTGCATTAACCTGGTCGGACTATTTCTACTAGTAATTATGGTATTATCTATGATTCTCAATCCCTGCCCCTTCAGCCACTCTGTGGTCATACCCTCCCGGTCTATATGCAAATCCATCGGGTATTCCGAACCAGAGATATCCCTGACTGTATTCCCTCTGCCTTCAGCAAAATTGTACAAGAGCTGTAAACCTTTCTTAATCCTGTTCTCATGAATTATCCGTGTTGATTCTATTCCCTGTAATACTATTGTTTCCTTTGTCAAATTATCCTTTTCGGTTATTTCAATTCCGTAATTTTTTAACTCGGTAAATCCTAATGATCCGATTTCTGTTGTAATATTTGGACTAATCGTATTATTCTGCAAATTAATGATTGATATGGTCGGCAATGTGGGTTGGGTAATTAAGTCGTTATTTTTTGTGGTGACCTTCACAGAGGTCGACCTGGCACTTTCATTGTCTGCTTCATCAACTGCACTAACTGAAATAGTGTAATTTAGTCCCGGTTCTAAATCTGTGAGTGTCACATCTGTATTTTCGGATGATTCATATTCCACATTATTTGCATAAATCTTGTAATACCTTACTCCGATATTGTCTGACGAGGGATCCCACTGAATTCCTATTGTTGTTTCAGTTACCTCATTCACTTTCAATCCAGAAGGAGAAGTTGGCGGTTCGGTGTCCGGACCTTTTGTAGTTGCGGAAATTGCATTGGAAAGGGAACTTCGATTATTCGATGTATCATATGCTCTAACAGAAATCTTATAAGTTGTATTCGCTTGTAGTTCTCCAATAGATATATATACATCGTCAGTATTGTACTCTGGTGTACCGTCAATATAGATTTCGTATTTATATATTCCAACATTGTCCTGTGACGCATTCCATTTGAAATCAATGGATGAACTCGTTATTCGTTCCACAATTAAACCAGACGGTACAGTTGGAGGTATGGTATCCTTCATACGGGTAAAAACATTGATAGCATTTGATCGAGGGCTTTCGTTTGACTCAGCATCAAATGCTGATACAGCGAGTTTATATTTAGTACCCGGGCTTAATGATTTTACTGTATACCTTGTATTCCCCGTTGCCCCTGAGATTTCATCATTTGTATATATTTTATACCCGGTAACTCCCACATTGTCTGATGCCGGATTCCAACTTATTGTTATTGAATTTCCGGTAGAATCAATTGCTTGCAGACCGGAGGGTTTAGATGGAGACTGCTCGTCCGACTCAATTGGGTCAGAACCCGGATTCTGATTTTCACCGAGAAGAACATCAAAGGGCGTATAAATGATATCTCCAACAGTATTTGCCTGACGCCCTCTCTTTACTTCGGGATGCTTTTTCAGATATTCATCCGAATAAGTCCAGACCATAACATTATCGATCAACATCCACTCATCTCTGGCTGTTTGATATTTTTCACTACTTCCCCCAAAGAATGCCTGTACTCGGATCTTATCAATTCCTATTCTGGCTAGATTCCTTAATCTTAAATTCTTCACCTGACCCCATAACTCTCCATTTACAAATCCTTCTAAGATTCCATCCTTTTTTCCATCAGGACCGCCGACATCAGTTGCAGTGGCTGTGTTCATCACAACACGATAAGTAATATCGTACCATATCTCCGTTGAAACATCGAAGGTATAACCATTCCATCTCGGTGAGTCACCAACTGTCAGTTCCTGATCCTGATGATACACATAAAATCCCGGCATTGGTGGATTATTCTCATCACCCAGATTACTGTGTTTCCAAATTAAGGACCCATTAAATCCATCATCCCAGGCTGGTTTTTGCATCGACTTCATGTGTCCTCCCTGTAATCCAGGAAGTTTTCCTGATCTGACTGCGTTAAATCCCGGCTTGAACATTATTGAAAAAGATAAATAACACTCTTCGTATGAATTATCAAGACTTGGTCGCCAACCGTACCCATGTTCTATTCCAGTTCCTACAGTATTCTTAGGGAAAGTCCATTTCATACCTCTGGAGATTCTTCCTCCGGCATTATAATCAATAATTATAGTTCTATCACCTGTATAAACACCATGAGCATAAGAAGGATTATTCCAGTCTTTTTGCCATTGTTCTTTTTCATAATAACCGACAGGTGTATTTTCCAGATCTTGATGAAATATTATTCTGAAGTCCTCATAATTCATCTCCACTTTTTCTGATTGCTTATTCTGATAATCGGCTGTATTCTGAGCTTGTAACAAAAACGCAGAACCTATTAGATATATACACAAAAATAGTCTAAGTCTGTCCATCTGCATCCAGTGTCTTAAATGAAATCCATCAATTGTATTTTGTCCCTTTCAATTTATTATTAATTACTCCCCGTTTATGCTAGCAGAGAATAACAATAAAGCCTTCTATCTTGCATAGATATATATTTGTGTTGAATAATCCATAATCACACAGCTAATCTGTAATGCTTACAAATAAATCATATTATCAGTAGTAAATTCTCATAGAGACGTAATTACGGAGAATTTACGGCTTCGTATACGTATTTATATTAACTAAGTTACGTCAAAAGGATAATTATTCTTCAAGGCTGAGCCTTGTATGCATGATGCCTTTCTGAAATATAAAAGCAGATGTAATAATTGACCTAACTACTAATGAATTTAGTCATCATTTTGAGATTTAGAATTTAATTTCTCAAAATGTGCTAATAAATCTTTTATCCTTTTAGACCAAGTATTTCTTTTTGCAAAATCGATCCTCCGTTGTATCAATTCTGCTGAATTCTCTCTATGTGCTCGCTGGACCAATACCGGAAAATCCTCCTCCTCCTTCGCAGTATATATCAATTTGTCATCTAGTTCTAGTCGGTGTAATCCTGACATAAATGAAATGACTACTGGTTTACCGACTGAAAGATAATGGTAAATTTTTGCTCCGGTTCCAGTTAACATTTCATTTCCAGATTGTATACTATAAGGAGCAACCGCAACATCGCATTTATTGATTTCCTCATAAAGCTCTTCATCATACAATGAGCCCCTTACTATTAATTTATCATTACCTTTAATTTCTTTCATTACATCATCATAGATGGGGCCGATAATAGTCAGGCTTTCTACTGAATTATCCTTAAGAAGCAAATTAATGATGTTAGATGATATAGTCAACTTTATTATTACACCAACCAATGCCACCTTAATCTTTTCATTTCCTGAAGGCAATTTCTGAATGGATAAATTGAATTCATCAATATCGGGGCTTCCAAGAGGAATCTCAATTGTATTCAAATTATAATTTAGAAGATAATTTTTTATCAATAATGATACACCAACACAGAAATCTGATCTTGTAGCTACTTTTGCTTCACATTTTTTATGATATCTCGCAATGAGTAATGGATTGATTTTTCTACTGATTTCATAGAAACTGTCATTACAATAATAAATCACATTCGCAAAATATAGAAATATTCTTGTTGCGGTATAATCAAAGTTGATGACTTTATAATATTTGTATTCACCTGAAATTCTGCGAAATAGCCAATATTGATAAATCTCGTTGAGTATAGGTATGCGATACCTGATCCGATAGTCGATTGGGAAATAAGGGGTAATTAGTGTAAGATTCTCATTAATCTTTTGTGTTTCAATGCTTAATAATCCTATTTTGTTCGCTGCAACAAATACAACAGGGTATTTTTTTGACAAGGCATACGCAACTTGATGTCTTGCCCTGGGAGGTTCTTCCCATGGTGTAATTGTATTGATTAAAAAGTTATAACGCATATTAAGTTACTCCCTGCTTTAGATGATATTTCTATGGTTTGGCTTTCTCACATCGGTACTGCTTCAATTTTTAGTGAACAGTAGTTCAGTCAACTACTTCGAAGATTAATCAGATAAGTATATTCTAATTAGAATAAGTCTTATTATAATGGTGCCAGGAGATACTTTTCGATAAACAGGTCCAAATACATAATTTAGTATTTTATTAATTGCTTTAATCCGCCTGGGAACATTGACTATTTTTTTGAATAGTGCTTTTATTTCTATTATCTTAGGATTAAGTTTCTCAATCATGTTCATTAACTCTTCTTTTGAAATAAATTCATCTAATCGGCTATTGGACTCCTGAATTAATTTTATCAATGATAGTTTATTTTTTGCTATTTCTTTAAGCCAGTTTGCTGAATAAAAACCCTTGGGATTCGCCTGTGGAATAGAAAATAGATCGGGAAGCAACTCGGAAATTGTTTTTTTGTAAAGCGATTTAGAATTCCGAAAATGAGGAGGTAGTTTCAATACAAAGTCTATTATTTTTCCATCGAGATATGGCAAATGAACCAAACCAACCTGACCACCGATATTTTCTCTCCAAGGCATTAACACATGGTCTATTCGCTGATCAAAATAAAAGAAGTCCTTTTTGTCTTGAATATGTTCATAATTATCTGTTTTTTTTAAAATATCAGATTTTAACATATTTAACGAATGATGAATGCTATTATAATTCTTTTTGGACATATAGCGTTTTAGCCATTTTGTACCTGAAGAAAACATAACATATCTGTTAAATACTTCCTCCATCGTATGTAATGCACCACCCACTCCAAAACACATATCTCCAGCAAACACATCGGTAAATTCATTTTTTTCAGCCACATAATGCCACGCATCCAACTCATCAGAGTAATTTGATAAAACTTTGCCTTCTAATGCATTCTCATTCAATATACTTATCAGGTCACCTTTATATGATTTTATTATCTCATGATCATATTCGCACTTAGATGCCAGTTGCATTGAGATATATGCATCGCTATCAGTTCTTGGTCGATCATTTAATGCATAGGAGAAACAAAATACATTTGTAGCTTTAATGAGTCTTAATATTCCTAAAATACCGCGCGCATCATATCCAGCACTGAGTGATAATGCAGTGCGAGAATCTTTATCATATCTAAGTTTGACAGCATTTATTAATAATCTCTCAAATTCCTTTTGATATGCAGCCTCTGTAATATTACTTTCGTTAGCATAATTAAATTTAAACTGCCAATAATTTTCAACAGATAAGATGCCATTTTTGATACGATGGATGCTTGCTCTCATGGCACACTTTATATCACGGAAAAGCGTTAGATCTTCGAGCATTATTCCGTTAGAAATATAACAGGCCAGTCCGTCAGTACTTAATTTACTTTTCTTTTTTGGTAGATTGTCGATATTATTTGATACATACCAGCTATCATCGATATAGGCGTAAAATGCTTTCCTGGAATTCAATTTGTCAGTCAAAATGTAAAATGTCGACCCAAAATGAAGGAAAATCAAAAAATTTCCCTCTAATTGTTTAACATATTCAATTCCATCTAAAATAAATCCGGAGATTAACTGGTCTTTTGTACTATTGTAAATAATTCCGTCTACGTATAGTCTATAATTTTGACAATCAGAAATAATGGTGCTCTGGCCATGAGTATCGATCTCACCATTCTTATTGATAGTGAAAGTAAATTTTTCCAGGTTTCTTATCGTCTTTTGGCTATCGCTGGTCATAATTAAAATAATGATTTTATTATAAAGATTGGTGTGTTTTCTTATAAGTATCGCATACTATTGGCAAAGCCGACGAAAATTGCATTTAATATCATATCATTGTTATTTATTTCATTTCTCCAGATAAACTGCATCGCAGAGAGTAATTAATATCATCATAAGATCGATAAAGTTAAATCTCAATATATGACATTGGGTTATTTTTATATTTTTTGCTACAGACATCAAGCTTCTAGAATGGCTATAAGCAATGCTTCTTGGCAACAACATATTAACCTCTCAATTGTAATCTTTCAAATCTGAGATTCTGATAAGATATAGGTACACCCATTTCCAATCTTCGTCCAGTAGTAAGGATTTAGTCTGTTAAACTGTTTACTTGATCCTCAATCCAACCATAAGTCTTTTCCAATCCGATTTTTAATGGTTGTGAAGGAGCCCAGTTTAATTTTTCTCTAATTAATTTGTTGTCTGAATTCCTTCCTCTTACGCCAAGAGGCCCATCAATATGTTTAATTGATACATTTTTATCAGCTATTTCGATAACTATTTCAGCAAGTTTGTTTATCGTCACCATTTCTTCGGAACCTATGTTTACAGGTCCTCTAAAATCCGGAGAATCCATCAGTTTACGCACTCCATTCAAACATTCATCGATAAATAAAAATGACCTCGTCTGTTTTCCATCTCCCCAAATTTCAATTTCACCATTATTCTCAGCCATTGCAACTTTTCTGCAAATGGCAGCTGGAGCTTTTTCCTTGCCCCCCTGCCAAGTGCCTTCAGGACCAAAAATATTATGAAATCTGGCAACTTTAACCTCGACATTATAATTCCTATTAAAGGAGAAATATAATCTTTCACTGAATAATTTTTCCCAACCATATTCACTATCAGGTTCTGCCGGATAAGCAGATTCTTCAGAACACTTTGGATTATCTGGATCCATTTGATTGTACTCTGGATAAATACACGCAGAAGATGAATAAAATATTTTTTTGATTCCTGCTTTTTGTCCGATATGCAACATATTCAAATTGATTGTGGCTGAATTATGCATAACATCAGCATCGTGTTCCCCTGTAAAAATGTATCCTGCCCCACCCATATCAGCAGCCAGCTGATATACCTCATCAAATTGCCGATCCAGAATAGATTTACATACCAATGGATCTCTGAGGTCTCCAATGACAAAATCATCAGCAGCTGTCGGGCTGAATTCAGGATACTTCAGATCGACACCGCGAATCCAGAATCCTTCATTCTTTAATTTTTTAACCAGATGACTGCCAATAAAGCCTCCGGCACCACACACTAAAGAAGTTTTCATGACTATTTTTTATTTGTGAATAAATCTAGTATATTATAGTATATGAATTTTGGTATTATTTCAATGTCTCTTCTAATTAAGCGTTTCGGTTCAAGGTATAGTCTATATAACCACTCTAAACCAATTTTCCTCATAAAAGGAGGAGTATATTTGAATCTTCCTGAGTGAAAATCAAATGCTGCTCCAACAGTAATAATAAAGTGTACATGCACATAATTACGAATCTCACTGGCGAAATATTCTTGTTTTGGAGTACTGAGACCAATCCATAATATATCAACGTTTTTATTATCAACCTCTTCGCCCAGCGCCTTCATTTCATCTTCGTTTAATCTTCTGAATGGTGGACTATAAGTTCCTACAACATTTTGATTACCATATTTTTGCTCACATACTTCCTTTAATCTATCAGCAACTCCTATTTTCCCGCCACAAAAAAAATGATTGATTTTCGTCTGAGCACTTGTTTCAATCACATTTCTGAAAAAGTCAGGGCCTGTGCATTGTTCCATTGTTTTTGCACCTTTCAACCGACCAATTAAAGCTCCAGGTCTTCCGTCCGGTAAATTAATATAGAAACTTCTCAGTATTCCTGCAAAGTTTATATCTTCTTTTGCAATGATCAGTCCATGAGCTCCAGTCGCACTGATACACCTGTTTTTTCTTAAAGCTTGTGTTATACTTATCTCACACACATGCTCGACCGCACTGTTCATTCCTTTATCGTATAATGGTATATCGAGTATGTCCATTCAAATTTACTTGAAGTGCTTTCATCAATAGTATAATAAATTGTATTATACGTTCAATTTAAAGAAAGGTTAATAGCGTAACTGTATCACCAGACCTGACATATTTAAATACCAATAAAAAATCCAATCATCGCTAATGATACATATTGACGGAATCCTTAATAACCTTACTGTATGCAATCTGTCAAATTAAAATATATATAACCCCATCTTATAGCATCTTCATAATTCTTAAAATGTAGGTTATGTGTTAGATTATAGATACATACATTTCTTATTACCTCAACTGGGGTAAAATGATCATCCGAGGATCCTTTCACTGTACTTAGGTAATTCATGAATGTTGGATTAAGCAGCTCATCGGTTTGAAGTAATAATCCTGCACCAATATTTGAAACACACCATTTATCCCAATCAATTAAATAGAACTTCTCATCTCTTGATTTAATAATATTTGGTTGATAAATATCCTTATGAACTATAATTGAGGGTAATTTTCGAAATTCTCCGATTATTTTTTTTGCATTGACATGCAAGAATTCAATAATACTGCAGTCCATCATTGATTTAGATACTTCAAACATACTATTAATACAATCTTCGTCTGATAATAGTCCGACATAATCTTCATTATAGGAGTAATCTTTTAGTTTATTACTTGGCCTTGATGCCCACAGTTTCTTTATTAGTTCATATTTAAAGATCATTTTGTCCTGTCGAGTAAGAGAAACACCTTCTATGTAATCATAAAACAATGAAATAAATGGGCCATAAGTTAAGATACCCTTAAAATTTGGTGCATTTATCTCTTCAGCATCTATTTCATCAAACAGTAACACTTCTTTTTCTACAGTCTGTAAACGATATTGATGATAGATTTTTTCGAAAACTTTTACATTATTATTCGTTTGTTTATCAGTGACATAATGTACTACTGCTCCAAGATTGATTAATCCGGAATAGATTGTCTTTGAAGAAATATGATCGTACCCAAGTGACGAAAGTCTTGATGCTATCAAACCAGGTGAAATATATGATCTATATTCCTTTGTTGTTAAAGAACAATTCTTAACATGTGTCTTTAGCCAGTCAAACTGACCATCGGAAAAATTAGTTGTTTTAATTAAAAAATGAGCTAGATGCCATTTTTTCTTTTTTACTAATCTTTCTAAGATTAAATTCAGAATTATATATCTTAGGTTACGTTTCAATAGTGTTCCAAATAATGCTTTTAGTCATTCAGATCTCATTTGGTTTTCTATCCACAGGTATGTTCTTCTCAATCCCTCCTTCAGATCAACCCGTGGTTCCCACCCCAGATTATCCCGCGCTAAACTAAAGTCAGCCGCTCTGGCCTTATCTCCTTCCGGTTTTGAAATATCAAATTTTATTGGAATTTCTTTCCCAGATATCTGAACAATGATTCTTGCTAACTCAGCGATAGAAGTACTATAATCAGGCCCAATCTGAATATATCCTTTCCCAAAACCCTTTTCCAAAGCAAGCAAAATTGCATGAACGACATCATCAATGTGCAAGAATGCGCGGCCTTGCTTGCCACTGCCCCAAACGAAAAAGTCTCTTTCAGGATATTGGATAGCTTTCCTGATGAGGGATGGAATCACCTGGCTTCTCTCTTCTGAATAATCGCATGGCGCCCCGTAAACATTATGGAAAAGTAAAGAAACAACATTAATTTTCGTTTCCTTTTCAAGTAAATCGGCTTCATAAACTCCCATGAGCTTACTCCAGCCGTACGCAGATTCAGGATTAGCAGGAAATAAGTCCTTCTCCTTTAGGAGACTGTATTTAAATGAAGATTGCAACTCAGCGGGAAATGAACATGCTGTCCCGGCATACAGAAAACCTTTTATCTCTAGGTCCTTTGCGAATTTTATTGTATTAGAATTGATTAATAGATTTTGTCTAAACAAACTGCCCTGATTATTAAAAACATAACCGATCCCAGCCACTACGTCGGCAAGATGAATCAAATAATCAGTGCCTTCAAATACCGCAGGTTTCGGGATCTCATCGGAGAGATCAATATTGTGAAAATTATGGTCTAAATCGATTACAGGTTTTCCATTGCTGTCATCACTCAGGTATTCAAGTTTTCCCCGCCACAGATTATCAATAACATGGACTTCATGGTCCAGCTCCACAAGCTTTTTAGTCAAATTGGAGCCAATCATACCTGCTCCTCCAGTTATAATGATTTTTGACATATTCTAAGTTATAGTAATTTTCATTATACTCGATTCTGTTACTTATTAGTCAATATGGTCATATAATAAATAATTTTTAAAAGGCACAATTTGATGTTCGTTACAGCATCCCATTGGTATGAGAATAATAAAACAATATGGTTTATTTTGCAGCATCATATAATACCTAAGGGAAATCGATTCATTTAGTAATTTTCTTGTTGTAGCCAGAATTAATTAGTATTATCACTATCCTTTCTTATCCCAAATAATCCGAGCACTTTCCACTTAACGAAGCTTCCAGTATAAACATAGTATTTTCTTACTAGTGATTGATAGGCAAAAACACTGGAACTGTGGATGCGATAAAATTTGACGTTTCTGCGTATATTATATTTGGAACGTATTGAGGTTAAACCCGTAATAAAACCTTTAATAGATTTTAACTGTTTTTGCCTGATACCAGAGGTTTCGGCATCGTTTAATAATCTTAACTTATGGTATACTATATTCTTATAACCTTTATACCCAGCTCTTAATGAGTAATCCATGTCAGCATGATATTGAGGAAAATTTCTTTCGTCCAGATAACCAACTTCCTCGATGATACTTTTGTGTATCAATACACCCTGTCCGGAGAAACAATCCACCACTAGATCCTTCTGATATTCGGGAGTATCCTTCTCCCTCCATCCTATCAGCTTCTTATGACCAGTCTTGGAATTATAAGTACCTCCCATACCAAATATCATATCTGGTTGAGAACGATATAGTATTTTAGAGCAGATTAATGTTTTACCATCCCATTTTTCCACAATACCTTGAAGATTATCGAAATAACCTTGATCAGGGTAGTTGTCATTCAACCATAACATAATGAAGTCACATTTTAAATTTTCTAAGGCGTATTTGATTCCACGATTCATACCACCACTGTACCACAGATTACCATCACCATGTAGTACTATGACTTCAGGATAATTCATCTGTATCCAATCAACGGTCTCATCCGTAGATTTGTCATCGACTACAATGATTCTAATGTTGTTGGATTTGAAGAATAACGTATCTTCTTGATTAGCAAGTGACTTAAGACATTCCTTTGTGAACTGTAATCGATTGTGAACCGGAATAACAAATGCTATTTTATATCTCATTATCTTATGATTTAGGATTCATTCGGTTATCAATCATATAACATCCATTCATATTCTGTTCCTTTAAGAATGTTCTCAACCTCCTCAAAATTCTCAATCATATTCCTAACCGGAAAAGGATTTGTCCTTGATAGTTTAATAGTAACTTCTTTAGGTTTAATGCCAATAAATTCACAAATCTGCTGGTACCCAACTCTAGGTTCATTCTGAACGTGTTCTTCGTAAGTAAGATCCAGACAATTCTTTGTCTTTAGCATACTTCGTATTGATGCAACGTCTTTATCATAATCTGATAGGAAAGATAACAACGGCTTTTGATCATAGTCTATTGCGACATTATTAACATCTACAAAAACATGCTTCAGTTTTGCTGTGATTTCTGAATCTTGATGATATCTCATCCTATCCTTATGTGCAATTAAACTTGAAACAATTTTTCTTAACCTGTTTCGTCGATCAAGAAAAATATAATGTGAAAATCCCAATGCGTCAAGATTCTCCAAAAAGGAATCCTCAGAATAACCAATAAGTCGAATATGAAATGGCTTAACTTCGAATCCATAATATCGATGAAATGCTTTCTGCATACTTTTCTTTAGATAAATAATTGCGTCCTCTGGCATTTCGCTGGCAATCTCCTTTCCATTAGTATAATTACGCCATTTCTTGAATATTGGTTCATAAATCTCTGAAGCCCAAAATACATTTTGATGTTGCTCTAGTAACGTAGATAATACAGTACTTCCACAGCGTCCAATATGGAACATCACTATGTTTCCGGGTCTGAAAGGTGTCAGGACTGGGCGAAGTACATTTTTAGCAATTTTCTTAATCATAAAATTTTTATTTATTTCATTGCTATTACGAAATAGTTGTTTTCATTCGATCTGTTTTTCCAGAAGTAGCCGTCTTAATTTGGATCTTATGCTTTTGTAATTCATGATATAGTATATCTGATTTTCCGAACAACTCAGAGTCTATCTCAACATTCGGCAAATCTCGTTCCGGATAAGGATCTTTTTGGTTTACTGCTAAATCCAGATCCAAAATATTTCCCAAAATATGAAGTAAGTCTCCGGGACTTGAGCATAAATCAGCGTAATCAATCAATAATAGACTCTTATC
The DNA here is from genome assembly GCA_016926235.1 of Bacteroidales bacterium. The sequence goes on from JAFGOZ010000642.1 coordinate 17,465, forward strand.
ACCAACCATTGATAGAATATGGGTGTAATAGCTGATCCATACTGCAATCCAGTAATTTATCGATGTATCCTCATATCGTTTCCTTAGATCCATCGACTTCAAATCAAAAACTTTGTGATTGAGTCCAAATTCATGATGTCCTAACCAATTCATATACTCAAGTGCAAAAGAATTCTCTTTCTGCATTATAGAAAATCTTCTATGCTGATTTAACAATGAATACGCATGAGTAACAGGAGATCTGAAAATAAGAATAATTTTAAATCCCGGATTGTATTCTCGAAGGGATTTGTATCTTAAAATAAGATTATTATTCTTCGCAAGATAAGTAGTATCAGTATTACTCTTACTGATAAGATTTTGATAAGTCAAATACGAATTATATGTAGTTTCGTCAATTTCGTGTTCCGTTAAAGTACTAGTCTGAATGAACTTATCCTTCAGAAAAACCTTGAAGAAATACTCTTCCAATGCTTCAATTGTATCATAGCCGAATAAAATATTATCTCCGTGCGCCCTTTCTCTTAATTTGCTTTTTTTTGGATGATATATCTTTCTCCAAATATTAACAGATAGAAGGAATGGCATATTATCATAGGAAAGAGAATGGAATTGTCCGGTTTCATGCAACAAATTTGTCAGGGCTGTAGTTCCGCCCCTAGCCAGGCCGGAAACAATTACAAAATCTTTATATTGTTTCTTTGCTTTCTTCTTAAATAGTGTCTTTTCCAGACCAAATAGAGATCTGGATATGTTGTAGTTGTCTAAAATCATTCTATGCAATAGCTTGGACCAATCTGAATAATCTTCATTCTTCTTCTTGCTGTTTCGCGGAAACACAAACAAAAGAAAACTGCCCAAGATCATACTAAAATAGAAATAAAATGAGGTCATGTCCAGATCTTTCATAGTTGCCGCTTTGAATTTCACATATAACAACATGGGTATAAGTGAAACGCCGACAACGACGGCTATGAAAAGGACCAAAATGCCAAATTTGATGAGTATAATTCCCAGGCTATGGAGTAGACCTTTTTGTTTAGCTTTCTCATCCTGGTTTGATTCCAGCATGCTGTTCAGTAATCTTGAGGTAGCATATGCGAATGAAAAGAAAGGTTTCTTCAATAAAATGATCCCAACTGAGAGCAGGGAAACAGTTATAAAAACAATCAGGTAATATATCATTTTTTATTATTGTTGAAAAGTTGTCTTGTCCTTCTGAAGAAAGTCTTAATTGGTGTTAGCAACACCATAATCAGACTCGCTATGATGATCAATAATACAATTATTACAATTACAATCGTGGCTACGCCGAGTCCAGGCCCTATGTATAGCAAAGTTGGTTGCATAATTTAGAAATTTATTTTTTCATAGATTCTAACCCAATTGGGCAAATGCACTTTATCATCCAAAGAAGTATCGAATTGTTTCTTTAGCAATACTTCATTATTTTTTATAATGTATACTTTAGCCTCATTTTGACTTTCGAGGTACAATGTTTCTTTGTTCAAGAATTCGTATATACCCTCAGTACGCGTATAAATATTTTCTTTCCCAAACAAATCCTTCAGGTATGTTCTATAAGAAGAATCTTGATAATTGTAGATTATGATTCCCGAATAAACTAATTTGTCATGGATTATTTGATTGGATACAGAGTCATCCTCCTCAGTACTTTCCAGGCCGAGATTTGTGGTGTTATTATTGAATATAGCTATTTCACTGTCTGAAATAATATCTACATCATGCTGATAGAGAAAAGGGCCATAGATAAGTCGAATAATCTTATTTGAATCAGGTCGATAATGGATTACCAATGACTTATGACGCAAACTAAGAAACAAATCACCTTTCTTCCAAAATGGTCCATCCTTAAATACTGGTTCAATATCATTCAAGTGAAATGGATCTGTTTCCCCTTTAGGATGTGGATAATTGGAAAATCCATATATGAAATTATAATAACCATTTTCTATTAAAATCTCGCTTATACTTTTATCATATAATATTTTACCTGTATTTATATCTAATTTTGTTACATAATCATCTCTGAAAACCAATTGTTTTCTTTGATTTCCCAGTAATAATCCCCTGTTGCCTGAGGTGCAGGTCCAAATGTTTCCATCCAAACCCAGGTTAATTGAATGATGAAAATTTTTGTTAGTATTATGCCAGATAATATTGGAACTACTATCCAGCCTGAAAAAATTATTAGATTCAGCACACAAGACAATCAGTGACCTGTCTGGAAGCAACAGTGGATTTCTGGGTCGTGAGTTTTCAAATTTTCTCACACCTACCTTCAAGTAATCCTCTTTGTACAATTTCCATGTATGAATAACTGAATCATTTTTAAAATTAAATAACTTTATCTCCCATAGGTTCTTTTGGTTATTGAAGAATGAGCTTAATCCGTATAGATCTTGATCCAGTATATTAATTTGTTGAAAAATAGTATCTCTCTCAACATATGTAGGAGGTATGCCTTTTATTTCGTCACTAGTTAATACTGATTTCGCTGTACTTGGGAAGGAGGAAAAAGCTTTTAAAGGTCCTGTGAACACACCTAAACGTTTCCCACCTAAAGTTACATGTCTGACAACATAGGCAAACAAACATAAAAATGCAAGAAAAAGGATTGATACACTAATAATTTTTAGAATCTTTTTCATTTGAATACCCTGAATAACACTAAAATACTTGTTTATATTTTATAATCATGTCTTAATAATTACCTTCAGTATACGGAATTACATTCATTTTGTTTGTCAAATTCCAAAATAAATATTTTTGTTTTACTGCACGAAAAAACCGAGGTATATGCTTATCGGTGTGGCTTACGATCCGGTTTGAAAATCTTGTTCTTGATTCTAGTATTATAATAATAAATCTGTGTCTTCCATCCCAGGATATCTCCAGCATAGAAGTATTTATAATTCGAAATAATTCTTTCGTATCGATTAATGAAAGGAAATACATACTTAACCTCAGATAATACAAAATCCTTTCCTTCTAGATTCAGAATAATATTCAGATCATGAGGTTTTAAAGCCCTTTTAAATCCCTGAATTGGCCGGACTGAAGGTCTAGAAGTAATCAGATAAGGCTTTTTTATCTTTTCAAGGTCTTTTGTCCCATAAAGATCCAGTTCAAAAGAATATTCATCCAAATGGGATGACAAGCTAAAGATACAATCTGATAATAATTCCAAGTAAACATCATAAATGCATAATGAATCGGCTTTTCTTCTGAATCTGTATGGTCGGCCGAATAATCTAAGTGGAGTCTGACCTTGATAATTATTATGTTTCTTATAATGAGTCCCAATATCATTAAAGTTAGTTGTGAAAGACAACCGCGGAAATACAAAGAATTTATTCTTTTCCACGAGATAAGCACTGAAATATTTCTTCCATGATCTTTCGGGCCAATTCAAAATATACATGGGAATATCTATCAGAGAGAGATCTGGTTCAGACGCATACCATTCCCTGAATCTTTTCCATTGAGTTCGGGTCCAAGCCTGTCCCCAGGAGGATGGAAACTGAATAAAATAAACATCTGAATTATCCTGAATGGCTGTGAAAGGATATTGTGCTATTTCTTGCAAAGGTTGATTATATAAAGATATCCCTCCAATAGAATCATCTGTGTAGTAAAACTTGAGTGCCTGGACCGCATAATCATAGAAGTAAGGTGACACATATAAGTCATCTTCTAATATAATTACGGATCCATATTTCATAGACAGGTCCCCACATTGAAGAATGTGTTGTCTCAATCCCAGATGCTTTTCCTGGTAATGTACTTCTTTTAGACCATTAGACCAATTAAATTGTTCTGCTATATTCCTAACTTCAAGGTTATTGGGTTCATCATTATCGATACTAATGATCAGTGTTACATTTTCGTTGAATTTGGCATTATTCAATGAACCTAATATGCGCTTCAATGAATGAGGCCTTTGATAGGCTGCAACAACAATTGCTGGATGGAATTCATCAACCATATCCTATTTTTTTTGATGATACAGTATACAGGTATTTTTGGCGAAGATCTTTAACTATATTATCCCAAGTGTATTTTTTTACTAGAACCTGCCCATTTTTGCCAATCCTTAATCTTACTTCACGATTTGCAATAAGGGTTTTTAAGGTATTAGCAATCTCTTTAATATTCGTATGATCAACTGCCAGACCTTCCTCATTTTCTTTGAATAGTCCATAGATGCCCGAATTTCTGGCACAGATAATGGGTATTCCCATGGCCATGACTTCGAAATAAACTCTGCCAAAGGTTTCGAAATAGCTTGGCATAATAAATATATCATGCTTGTACATTTCCTCAGCTATTTGCTCGTGAGGAATATGGTCAATAAATAATACACAATCTTGTAATCCATATGCATTAACTAAGCACATTAGATATTCCTTCTCAGGTCCTGTACCAATAATTGTATATTTGAAATCACAACATTTTTTTAATTGATTCAGTGCATGGATTACCTTATCTATATTTTTAAGTTTTATCAATTGGCAAACCGTTAGAATATGTACCTTATCATTTGGTTCTTTTCTTTGGACTCTAATGAAACTACTATCAAAACCATGCGTTGTTTGTATTAGATTTTCAATTTTATAAGATCTGATAGACAAAAGATTCGTATAACTTCCCGGGAGTACATATGAGGCTTGATTCAGAATCCTGATAGACATTCTTCTGGAATAATAATGCTGAAAGTAAAACATCTCATTATGAGTGCTAATCACATAAGGGATATTATATTTTTTCTTTAATAGATATGCCAGAATACCATCAGCAAAAATAAACCTGGCATGTATAATGTCAAACTGATAGGTGTTAAACAGATCCTTGATCCTTTTACGATTCACATAAAATATTGTTCTTGAAACCAGGGCGTGCAGATTCCTTAGAGTCCATGCTGAATAAAAAGGAAATATCTCCACCTGAAAATCATTGATTTGCCAGTGAAGTTTTCCATCTAACTTCTGTAGCCGCGTTTGTCCTTTCAATATAGTTTTAATATTGAAATCATATTTCACCGGCTTAATAATTACAATTTTGTCATCTTGATATTTGTTTTTGTAATTCTTATACAAATGATATATAAAGTCATTATCGTTTATTACAGGGGTGATGGGTAGTATTGATGAAATTGCAAGGATATTCATTTTATCTTATCTGATTATTCTTGGTAAAGATCTTTATTCCCACTGTTAAACTTCAAGTTGTTAAGATACGATTCATTTGATATATCAGTTAGATACAATAATACAACAACTAAACATATAAAATCAGAACTTGCGAATCCTCCACTGGTAATCAGGGAAATAATCACTGCAATGAAGTAGTACTTCACGTAGGTATACTTTGGTTCGATTTTGATTAATAAGGTCTTTATGCAAATAACGATAACACCGATCACAAAAAAGATCCCGTATATAGCATAATTACCGATCAACCCAATATCTCCAAGGGAGTAATGATAAACTGTACGGATATGCGAGATCTGTTTGCCATAGTCTGAATGATTATAGTACATTCCATTACCTGTAATATAGGCGAGAGATGATTTGAAAAAATCAGTTAGGAAATATCGAGCAGTAAGAATTCGGGATAATTCCTCCCCCATCGATATATCTCTCCGGGATCTGATAAACAATTCCATAAAAACACTTTGAAATATAATGAATATCGAAAAAGCACCGACCATTCCAAGTAAGATCATTATGAGCCTTGATCGAACTCTGATGTCAACAATTAAAAACAATACTGATACCAAAGTTATAACTGCTAAGGATTGTCTTCCTCCTCTCATCACATATACCGAGAAAATCATTATCAGTAGGAATGAATATTTAATCTTATTTGACCTGAGAAACTTCTGCAGATATAAATAGAATCCGATAGCTATGTAGTGTGAACCTGGAATATAAATCCTGATTGTTCCTCTTTCCGCACGCACGGTAGCATCAAAAAGTACTCTCGGATATAATGCAGTTTGTAGAAATTGCAATCCTACATAAAGGATTGCGAAAAAGATGATAATCTTTTCCATATCCTTCGTATCAAATTTCATCTGATGCAAAAGGAAATAGAGGAAATAGTAATACAGGGCTCTTTGGGCAAACAGAGTATGAATAATCCGCTGGTCACGTTCAATATATGCCATCATCATACTTGTAAACATGGAAAGAAAGATCAGAAAAAGCGCAAAAGAATAATTCTGCCTGATGCTTTTTTGCGTTGAATAGACAAAATGGAAGATGATCAGAATAAAAATGATTAATGTGCCCATCAACTCCGCACCCTTCTGCAGAGGTCCAAAATAAGAGAATTGATAAAGCGATGTGGAGCAAAGAATTATTACAACAAGTATGATGATATTTATCGCTCTTTTAATTGTCATTTATTTCCCTCTTTAGACGAGTATATTTTTCGCACCAGATATCTGTAAACTTTCGCAAAATCCTCTCTCTGCATAATTACCAGATGAATCAAGTATATTAATGCCAAAAAAATAGTAACCCATTCATATTTTATCCATATGGAAACAATCATTAATACAGAAAGTGAGATCTTGGGTATCCAGAATGGCAGGATTTCTTTATAATCAAATCCAAAAGAAACCCTGAATCCATAATGTACCACCAGAGGAAGGTTCACCAGTATAAAAGCAAGTGCATAAAATCTTAAAATATGCACATAAGAAAAAATCGCTCCTGCGACGATAGCCAGAACCAAAATGATGTTAACTGGTAGCCCTAACCTGAACAACATTCTTTCTTTTTGGTACAGGATAAAAATATTCCCAGTTGTGGAATTCAATGTCTGCGTCAGGATTAACACACCGATGTACGGCAACAATTCTGCGACAAGAATCCATCGGTCGGACCAGAGGATTCTCACCATAGGTTCCGAAAAAAATATTAATAGGATGGCAACAGGGTAATTAATAAGGCTGATAATCCCAAGAAGATTCAAATACTCTTTATTCGTATTACCACCTCTGCTCATTAAATCTTTTAAGCTGGGATATAGTACTTTACCAAACAAACCTGTCATGATTGAAAGCACGACATTCAACATCCTGTATGCCCGGTTATATATCCCCAAGCTTTCTGCACCAAAAACTTTTCCTATGATAAGGTTGTCTGAATTTCTTGCCCAGTAATTGATTAGGGTAAAACCCGAAAGATTACCGATAATACTTCTAGCTTCCCTGAAACCTACAACCAGGTATTTGAATTTAAATACCTTTAGTCTAATGCGGGTTTTTGCATAGTACATGATAATTCTGGCGATATTGCCTAAAACAACAGGAATGATCAGCGCCCAATATGAGAATCCCAGAAAAGCCATTGCAATCATGAATGCAATTTCAATGGTTGTACATATTAATTGAAGTGAGCCCAAACTGTGAAACTTAAGGTCTTTGGATAGTAATCCATAGGGGACATGGGTAAGTGACCGAAGTATGAAATTGATTGACATGACCAGTGTAGGTAATATCAGGGCACTGTCGTTATAGAACAGGGAAATTGGATACGCAAGTAAGACTATGATCAGAAAAAGAATTATACCAATAATAAATGATAGGTAGTGTATTACCCTTTGAAATAGTTTCCCGTGATCACTCCTGATAATCAGGTATGATAATCCTGCATCTGAGAATGTATTGATGAATCCTGTAAATACGGTGATTAAAGCCACAAAACCGTATTCCTCAGGCAGAAGCAAACGAGACAGAATAATCGTTGACAGGAAATGAATAAACTGGGAAGTATAGGCATACCCTCCCAGAACAACTATGTTTTTGAATAGATTTTTTCGAAAGCTCAATTAATGTGGTTTAAAGGATTTAACGATTCATTTTTCTCGGAAGAATTTTTCTCATCACCGCCAGGAAATACTCTATAAACCTGATCGGTCGTTTCAAACGATTTCGATGCCAGTTCAGTATTTCTTTCTTTCTCAATAATTTGTTCTTCAGAAAGAAATATGCATATCGGATCCTTTCTCTCCTGTATTCATCCTCCAGGGAAGGATCTCTTGAATTGTAGTAGAATAAGACATATTCTCTGAAAAATAAGAATGTATTCAATTTGGTAGTAACAGTACTCGTGACTGAATCCTCATGGCGTCTTGTATAACTGAGTATTTGAAAAACAAAGCCCAGATCTGATAGTACAAGCAGTTCATAGGACAAAAAAGTATCCTGGTGGAACGGTTCATCCTGAAAGATTCGGGGATAATATACAAGTTCTTTAAGTGTATCTATTCGATACATTACTGCATTTACAGAACTCGTAATATTCAATTCCTTTTTAAGCTGTCTCACAAGCATCTCCTTACCATTGAACTGGTTGCCATGATAATAATCCAGTCCAACAGATTTTATCATCTTATCAACCAGACGGAAGGAAGAACAAATTCCCACCTCGGGATGATTCTCCATGACACTAACCATCTGGGAAATGAATTCAGGATATATCCAATCATCCGCCGGTAAGATTTTGAAATATTTTGATTGATGACTGATCTTAGAAAAGCAAAAATTCCAGTTATCAGTCATGGGCAACAATTCAGACGTATGAAATAATCTGAATCGAGGATCCAATTTTACATATTTTCCCGCGATCACAGGAGTTAGGTCTGTACTGGTATTATTGCATATCACACATTCCCAGTTTGAATATGATTGATTTTTTATGCTTTCCAGGCATTCCTCCAGGTATTGCTCCCCGTTATATACAGGCACTCCAATTGATACCAGCGGCTGTTTCTGCTCTGAGTCTGTGTTGTTTTTTGTTGTCATATTCGCTGGCCTTATTAATAATTTTATACCGGATCTTATGATTTCTTCATAGGCCGGATCACAAGTTCTGTGATTTCAGATGTAAAGGGTAGTACGAGGATCTTTAAGATTGTGTAGGCAATCTCATAAGGCTGAATCAACAGTTCACCCTTCATTTCTAATTTCTTCCTGTGGTAAAGGTATTCCTGCATGGCTGTTGCCGTTTTACCAGGAATAATGCTAACCACCCGCATGCCGTAAGGATTTACTTCCTGCCTAAGGGACTCGGTGAAGCCGGCCAACGCATGTTTGGCCGAGGTGTATACTGATAGATCATCCTTTGCCCTTTTAACCACGCTTGAATTGACCATAACGACCTGTCCGCAGGCTTCCTTTAAAAGCGGAAGCAATGCCTTAACAAGTGTGTACGCTGAACGAAAATTTACGTTGAACTGCTCTTCGAACTCCTGCCGGGATACATTTTCAATATGGTTGGGAATGATGACACCCGCAGTGTGGATCAGTATATCAAGTTGTTTCAATCTTGATGCCAATTCCTTAGCAGGCTCTTCAATATCCTTGCTCAAATCAAGACACACCGTTTCGATTTCAACACTTGATAATCCCGTCAAGGTATCTTTCAGGTGTTTCAGTTTCTTTTCATTTCTGCCCAGCAAAATAAGATGTACCCCATCCGTCACAAGCTGCTTGGCGATCTCTGATCCCATTCCCCCGGTCGCTCCGGTGATCAATGCTGTCTTTCCTCTTAATGATAACATTAGCCTGCAATTTTTAGTAATCCGCTCTCCATCAGTTTTTTCGCCGCATCTGCGATGATTTGGAACCCTATTCCGGATCTTTCCGCAATATCCAGCAGATCATGATTCCCGTCCGACAAATTCAGCACCCACAGGATGGCCAGCTGCATGGTTTTGCTGTCACTGGCGCCCCCTAACCTATCATACAAACCCCTTCTTCCCAGCTGGGGCTCGCATTTTGGATTCAGGTTCAGATAGTGTTGGTTTTTCTCAACCATATCAAAAATTTCTACAAGAACATACAGACTTTCTTCCAGTTTATTAGGCTTCACGAACCGGAGGTTATCGGCGGACGTGTGGTATTCAGGGAACTCTCCATAAGGATTCCTTGTCAGACAACCAACTGGAAG
>JAFGOZ010000080.1 GCA_016926235.1 Bacteroidales bacterium
CATCGGCTGATGCATTTATTGTTGATGTTGTAGTATAAGCATTCCCGTTAAATACAGTACCCTCATTCATATCAAAAGCAATTCCAAATGGGAATTCATGTTTTGACATCCGCACTGATACCGGCCCTGAAAATGGTTGCCCGTTTTTATCCTGAATTATAAATCCGAAGTTCCCTTTTCTTAAGGTATCGATTCGTTGTTGAGCTGTTGAATACCAATCGCTTATTGACTGGGAATTAATACTTAAAGATGAGAAAATAAAAACTGCAACTAATGTAGCTTTATTTAATACTTCTAAATAGGTGTTTTTTAATTTCATTTTAGTAAGATTTTATGTTTTATTTATAATTGACTTTTAATTGTTATTTCACATTGCTTTAATTCAGGCGAAAATGCAGTAATTTTAATCTGGCCCGGTTTTTCATTAAAGGATCGGATTATCAGTAAAACCAAACCATTAAAAGCTTCACGTTTATGCGAAGCAAAGGACGTAAAACTTAAAGGGTCGCCATTATCAGTTGCAATAATCTCTCCGAGGCCTTCAATATTAAATTCTATTGTATTGTTTGCATCTGGCACAGTAAGCCCTTCGTTATCAGATATGCGTATTGTAATAAAAGAAAGGTCTTTACCATCTGCATAAATTATGTTGCGATCGGCCGTTGCTTCAAGGCGTGAAGGTTTTTTTGTGGTTAAAACAATATCTTCGGCCCATCTTTTTCCGTTTTTATAAGCAATAACCTTCAATTCGCCAGGTTCATAAATTACGTTGTCCCAGCGTAAGCGGTATTCATAAGGTTCTTTTTTCTTCCTTCCTTGTGATTTATTGTTAAGGAATAATTCGGCCTCATCGCCTGAGGTAAAAACATGTACAGGGGTAATTTTCCCTATCCTTTCAGGCCAGTTCCAGTGCGGCAGAATGTGGGCCATTTGTAATTCCGGTCGCCATTGTGATTGATATATATAAAACCTGTCCTTTTTAAAACCGGCCAGGTCAATAATCCCATTGTAAGAGCTACGGCATTCGTAGTATGGTGTTGGTTCGCCTAAATAATCAAAACCTGTCCATACAAATTCACCAGCCGAAAAAGGATGTTTTTCAAGAGAAGCAAAAACCTTATCGGCAGATGAACCGAAATCAACTGCGTAGAGTTCATATGAGCTAACATGCAAAAGTTTAGAATCCCCTCCCATTCCATCACGAATTGGTGAGCTTATTTTATCTGTGACAGGAAACAGGTATATGCCCCGGCTGCTGGCGGCTGATGCTGTTTCGCTGCTAAGTATCACTTTATCAGGAAATGTTATATGATAGGGAATATATTGTGGTTTGGTTTTAATTCGGTCTTTAACTTCATCAAATATGGGGTCCTGGCGAATACCTTCGCCCTGGTAATTCAGGCTTATTATATCGGCAACAGCAGGCAATGTCATATCGGGCTTGGCCCAGTTCATAGCACATGTTGTAGGCCGTGTATTATCTTCTTCTTTTATGATTGAATGTAAACGGTTTGCTATTTCGGCTCCTTCTTTATCGGTGTATTGTTCGCCTACTTCATTGCCAAAGCTCCAGATAATTACAGAAGGATGGTTTCGGTCGCGGCGGATGAAAGCACGCAAATCCTGTTCATGCCAATCAGGAAATATCAGATGGAAATCTAACGGGGTTTTTTTCATCTCCCAGCAATCGAATATTTCATCCATTACAAGAAATCCCATCTTGTCGGTTAATTCGAGCAACTCTGGGGCAGGAGGGTTATGTGCTGTTCGAATGGCATTGCATCCCATTTCCCGGAGAATTTCGAGTTGGCGTTCAGCAGCCCTTAAATTAAAGGCTGCACCCATGGCACCCAGGTCGTGATGCATGTTTACCCCTTTTATTTTTACAAGTTCATTGTTGATATATATACCCGAATCAGGATTAAAAAGCAGTTTGCGTATACCAAAAGTGGTTTCATATGTGTCGATTGGTTTGCCATTTAAAAATAAGGTAGTAATAGTTTTATACAGATTGGGTTTTTGAGTAGGAGGCGGGCCCCATAATTTTGGGTTGTTAATAATAATTGAACTATTTATTTTTATATGATTAGCTGCATTAACCTTTATTGTAACCGGTTCAAATTTTGCCACATAATTATCTGATGGTTTGCCATCGTTGTCCAGATTATATACATTTGTTTTAATTTCTAAAATGGCATCTCTCCTGGAATTGTTTTCTACAGTGACATCCAAATTGATTGTTGCTGATTTCTCACTAACATCAGAGGTTGATATAAATGTTCCCCATTGTCCAATATGTACAGGATTGGTTTTAACCAGCCAAACATTGCGGTAAATTCCCCCTCCGGGATACCAGCGGGCAGAATTATTGGGATTATCAAGACGGATTGCCAACTGGTTTTTTTCTCCATACTTAATGAATGGGGTAAGGTCGAGACGCCATGAAGCATATCCATAAGGCCATCCGCCAACTAAATTGCCATTAAGCCAAACTATTGCATATGACATAGCACCATCTATATCGAGAAAAATACACTTTCCGGTATCCGATAATGGAATATCGATTTTTTTACGGTACCACGCCACACCATTCACAGGTAAACGCCCCATTCCACCGCCAACTTCAGAATCCCAGCCAGTTTGAAACGGGCCTTTAACAGCCCAGTCATGTGGCAGGTTGACTACTTCCCATGAAGTGTCATTATAGTCAGGCTTGACAAATGGAAAATCGTTTCCAGGGCTTCCTTCAGGGCGGATATATTTTTTTAGTGTATCTTTAATTGCGAAATTACCTGTTGGCATAATCCAGGGCTTCAGTACTTTATTGGTGGATTTTATATCTGTAGCTTCTTCAGGTTTGGCATCAGCCACTTTGTTTTCAATATAATTATTAATTTCAGGCCTTACATCATAAATTAAATTATCAGTTTTTACATTTGGGCCATACTTGTAAAAACGCCAATTATCATTTATCGGAATGCGCTCGCGAAGCGTAATTTCAGTTTTTTCCACTGAACACATTATTTGAAAGAAAAAACAAAATAGAAGGCCAAGACTATAAATAAAGAAAATAGGTTTGGGCAATATAGAACGGAAAAGAGGATAGGGTTTTTTCATCAATAAATTATTTTAGTTTTAAATAGAATTAAGGAAACTTAATGTGTTTTTTTAATATTCATCTTTTTCTCATGTTTAAAAAAGAATGAACATTTAATATATTTATTTTATGCTAAATAACCAAAAACAAAAGCCTTTTTCTTTTGATAAAATAACCCACATGGTTTGTTCATTCCTGACAGTGACCATGTGGGTTTGATTTCACTTATTAACTATCTAAACCTAATCCAATAATTTTTAAAATTGAATAATAAAATACTACCATCCTTCATATTGTTGAAGGTTATTATTGCTCAGCACAATTTCTCTTTCTGGCAAAGGATGAAATTCATGTTTACCAACAATAAACTCACGCGGATAACCATCGGTAGTTGGGGTAGCATTTAAAATATCATCGGCAATTCCCCACCTTACAAGATCGTAAAAACGTTTACCTTCGGAAACAAATTCAAGCCTTCTTTCATTAATAATGTCATCTAAAGTAATGCTGGTTAAATCTGCAGGGACAGTGTTGCCTGGGCCACCGCACATGCGGGCGCGTTCGCGTACTTTATTTACATATTGAAGGGCTTTATCGGTTTGTCCAAGTTCAAAAGCAGCTTCAGCAGCATTCAGGTATACCTCGGAGATACGGATAAGCCTGATATTTTGTGGAGCGCCATGCCATGGTGCACCGCTTACATCTTTAAATTCGGCTGATGAGGCTTCCCATTTTGTTGGATATATTTTAGTTATGCAACGTTCAAAACTATATGGAAACCAACCTCCGCCGGTGATTTGTATTGAATCATTTCCACCTTCCCTGACCATTGATGCTGCTAAACGTGGGTCACCAGGTTCAAAGGCATCCCATAAAGCCTGAGTAGGTACGCCAAAACCCCACATACTTGTAGTTGTATGAACACCATCATTATAGTAATAGCGGGCACTGCTCCACTGTGCCATAGAGTTGCCCCTGGCAGCCGACCATCCTAAACCTTCCTGGACACATTGTATTTCAAATACTCCTTCTTTACTGTTATCGCCTTCGGATGTAAAGATGTATCGGTATCCGTTTGTTGAAGGCCCCCTCCATGTATCATAGGTTTCTCCATTAATGCCGATTAATTCATATTCCGGTGATTTAATTACTTGTTCTGAATAATCAAGCGCTTCGGCCCATCGTTCGGTCATGCCGTTAAAACGGGCATCTTTTCCGCCATAATTTTTTGCATACGATGATTCGTGCAGGTAAAGGCGTCCGAGCAAAGCTTTAGCTGCCCCTTTTGATGCACGGCCAACTTCAGCACCCCAACCGTTGCGTTCGGGAAGCACAGCAATGGCTTCTTTAAGGTCTGTTTCCATCAATTCGTAAATTGTTTTAATTTCAGCACGTCCCTGTTGGAATTCGTCAGCGCCTAAAACATGGTCGACATATGGAACTCCTCCAAAAATCATTGTCAGGTAAAAATAATTGATTGCCCGGAGAAATTTTGCTTCCGCGACCCTTCTGTCAATTAATACTGGGTCAGCTTTTGTGTCAATTTCTTTTATTTCAGGAACTTCTTCAAGGACAATATTACTGAAATAAATTGCTTTAAAAAGTGTTCCATATACCTCTGCATATATTGCTTCTGTGGTTAAAGGTGTCAAGCGTCCGAAATCCTGCAGATTTGGGCAATCGGTGATATCTTCCCCACCTGCTTCAGCATCATCAGAAGGTATATCCCCAAGTCTTTGCATCATATTAACATCCCACATGGCAATGTTGTTAAACTGGGAGTAAGCAGCAATAATTGCCTGGTCGGCATGTTCTTGATTCAAATAGAAAGAAGCACTGTTTTCTGCTGCCTGTGGTTTCACATCTAAGAAATCGGATTTGCAACCAATAAAGGCAACACCGAGTACGAAAAATGATAAATATTTAAATACTTTTTTCATAATTTTATTTTTTATTTATTCAAATTATTTAGTTTTTAGAAAACAATATTGGCTCCAAAATATACCATTTTAGTAACCGGATAAAGTCCAATATCAACTCCCCATGCCAAAAGCGGCCTGTCTCCAATACCTCCAACTTCGGGATTAAGCCCTGTATATTTTGTAAGAGTAAACAGGTTTTTACCGCCTGCATAGATCCTTAACTTTTCAACTCCAACTTTATTTGAGAGCGATGCCGGAATCGTGTAACCCAACATAAGGTTCCTTAATCTTAAAAATGAACCATCTTCAACATAAAAATCAGACATTCTTGTATAGGTCTCAGCCGACATGCGATAAAGATCGGTATTGTGGTTTTCTTTTACCACTACTATTCCGTCTTTAATAATTTCATCGCGATAACGGTTTGTAAATTCTTTAGCCCGATTTTTATAACCTATTGGTTCGTATACGTATTGCTTACTTCCATTCATAATTTTGTTTCCATAAGTGCCATTAATGAATGCAGTTAAATCGAATCCTTTGTACTGCAAATTCAAGGTAAAGCCAAAAGTGAATTTTGGTAATGGACTACCCAATAAAACCCTGTCATCAATAGTCAGTTTACCATCACCATTAACATCTTTAAAGCGGGCATCTCCAGGCTTTGCGTTTTTTTGTGCATAAACAGTATCCCCACTAGCATTTATAGAGAAAGGTTGATTTGTAATTATTATGTTTTTTCCA
The DNA here is from genome assembly GCA_016926235.1 of Bacteroidales bacterium. The sequence continues at coordinate 5,764 of JAFGOZ010000080.1, forward strand.
TCAACAATTGTGGGATCGTTTTCAGAAAACATTCCCTCTATCTGATATCCATAAAACTGAGATATTGGATTTCCGATAATAGTTATACTGGTTGGGTTAACAGTATGAATAGCTCCAGCCTGCATAGAGTCAGTTGCTAATTCCAATACTTTATTTTTAACCTGTGAAAAATTTACATCAACCGAACCTGTTAATTCACCTTCATTTTTACGCGCGCTTATTGTAATTTCATAACCTTTGTTGCTAATGCTCCCAAAGTTAGCCTCGGGCTTATCTGCGTTGAAAGTACCTGCGATATAATTCGTTTCAATTCTGTCAATCATCCCGTCGTTTACTTTATTAAATAAATCGAGGTTAAAAGAAATACGGTTTTCAAAGAAAGTCATATCCAAACCGAGGTTGCTCATATTAACCGATTCCCAACGAAGGTCGGGATTTGCAATCTGGTTTGGCGCAGTTCCTACCTGGGTGGTTGCACCATCAACTGTATACCTGAATTCTTGTCTGGTTACAACAGTTGAAAGATAAGGGAATCCTGATTTGGCATTAGCCCCTGTTTGTCCATATCCAAAGCGCAATTTTCCAAAACTGACAAATGGTGCATTGTCCATAAATCTCATTTCTGAAAATTTCCATCCTAAAGAGAATGAAGGGAATGTTCCCCATCGATAATTCGTTCCAAAGCTATTTGAACCATCCCGACGCACATTAAAAGTCAATAAATATATTCCTTTGTAATCATAGTTCAATCGTCCAAAATAACCTTGGTTTGCACCAATCCCTCCTGAACCTGTTACATTCTGGAGATCATCTTCACTGTTAGTAGATTTAGATAAATAAAGCATGTATGGCTCTGCGCTGGCCATGTCAAGTCTGGAACCACCTATATCATACCACCACCATTTGCTGGCTTCCATACCAACCATCGCTGAAATGTTATGTGATTCGGCTATTGTGGTTTGATAGTTGATATAATTCTGAAAATTATAGGATAGATCTTTACTCATTCTTTGAATTAGCTTGTCAGCGTCACGGCGATTAGTTGGTGAGGCGTAGTATATTGCCTGGTATTCCTTTTCATCGAAAAGGCCGAATTTTGGAACAATACGGGTTTGATAATCTAAACCTTTAAATAAGTTAATCTTCATCCCAAGATTTCCTTCAAATTTGTTGTTTCTTTTTACCTTGTCCATCATGTCGATATTTGGCATTGGATTACCGACATTAAAGGGAGACAAAGTCCAGACACCTTTTTCATCATAAGCAGGAACTGTCGGGTCCATACAAATTATTCCTACAATAGGGGTATTGTAAAAACCATGCCATACCCAATCGTCGAAACCATCGGTTTGCGTGTTTACATAAGTAATTTTTTCATCAAATGTAATATATTTGTTTACTTTGTGTTCAGAGTTCATTCTTATAGTGAAACGTTGATAATCAGTGTTGTTAACAATACCTCCTTGTTTGTTTAAGCTTGAACTAAACAAATATGTAGAAACATCGTTTCCCCCTGAAATGGAAACATCGTAGCTTTCAGAAATTGCTTGCTGAAAAGCCATATCCTGCCAATCGTATGTTGGTAATGTATCAGGCCTATAATTTAATGGTATGTCTTTGGTCGAATCAATTTCTTCAAGAATTTCAAGGTATTCCTGTGAGTTCATCATTTCAATTGTATTCACTGCATTTTCATAGCCCCTGTAAATATTTGCGGTTATATTCATTTTTCCGCTTTTTCCTTTTTTAGTAGTAACAAGAATTACACCATTACCACCTGTTGAACCGTAAATGGCAGCAGAAGATGCATCTTTTAATACTTCAATGGAGGCAATATCAGCCGGGTTAAGCTGGTTTAAATCGCCATAAACCCCGTCGATTATAACCAATGGTTGGGTGCCATTGATTGAACTAACACCACGTATCTGGATATCAACTCCTTCACCTGGCTTTCCTGATTTGGGAATGATGTTTACCCCAGCAGCCATTCCTTGTAATGCATGTTCAACACTTGGGATTGGTACACTATTTATTTTTTCTGCAGAAACAGATGCAACAGCGCCAGTCAGGTCACTTCGTTTCTGGCCACCGTACCCCAGAACTACAATTTCGTCAATATCTTTGGTTTCAATTTGCATTCTGACATTAATAACTGTTTTTTCACCAACTACTGTTTCAATAGCCTTGTATCCGATATATGAAAAAACCAATACGTCCTGACTGCTAGCAACTTCAATTTTATAATTACCATCAAGGTCAGTAATTGTACCTTGAGTAGTACCTTTTATAAGAACATTAACTCCGGGAATTGAAGAGCCGTCATTGTTATCAACCACAGTACCTGAAACCATGATATTTTGTGCATTAAGTTGCATACCTGCCATGAATACAAAAAGCATGGCAAGCGAAAAAAGCCTGATTAAAGAATCTGACTTTCGTTTTTTGTCTTTTTTTTCCATAAAATAATTGAATTTAGATTTTAAATTAGATTTAGTTTGTAATTAAAAATTTTACATCTTAAAAATCATTATTAACTGCCAAAAAATGAATATTTTATAATTCATAAAAGAGTGAATAAAATGCGGTTGTAAAGTATGATAGCGCAGGCGTAAAGGCTATAAAATTTTAGTCAAACTCTATAACTTTTATTGCAAATCTTTTTAATAAGATATAATAATTTGCGATAAGCAATATTGAATAAGTTTAACCTACTTTATTTATAACTATATGAATAAAGCAGGTTAATTGAATTTGAGAAAAATATGTTTTAGACAAAAGTGCAATTCGATAATACAGTTTTTTAAGAGGCAATTTAAAAAGTTTATTTTCGCCACAAAAACAATAAATTTCACTTAAGCATATTATTTTGGTTTACAGTATTTTGTGTTATTTTGTGTTTTGGTGCTTTAGTGGCTAAAGAAAAATATAATAGACGGCCTCATCCTAATTCGCATTGTTATTGCTAACCCATAATATAATTGGATAATAATTATAGAATTTATTATAGTAATTGATATAAATTAAGAGATTTTTTAATATTTTTATAAAGCTTTCAGCCTTATTTAACCAAATCAAATCCAAATTTTGTAATATGCTAAAGGAATTTATTTAAAATTTCCCAATTCCATTCTTAATTTGTTCCTGTTAAAAATTGCATCTTTATTATCAGGGTTTA
>JAFGOZ010000008.1 GCA_016926235.1 Bacteroidales bacterium
ATAAGTAAGTATGATTCCGGGTATACCCAAAACAATAAAAATCCAATGAGGATATAATAAGGGAGTAGCAATAAATATTGAAAGGATTCCTCCGGTATATTGAACATGTCTGACAATTGAATAAAGTCCGCTTGTAACAATTTTATTTGTATGAACATAAGCTTTTCCTTTGCTTACATTACCCTTTAGTTTAAAATATATAAAAGGATATATTACGAATATCATTCCTATAAACCAAAAAACAACTCCCAGACAAAACAACAACTTATTTTCATGAGGTTCAATTAGTTTCAATAAAACAATAGGATTTAAAGGAAAACATAATACCATTAGAAAATATGCTATGAAATCCAGGAAATGATATCTTAATGTCTTTCCCATTTAAAATGCTTTCAACCCGTTATATCTTTAATAGTAGTAAACCTGACATACCAAAACAGGTAAACAGATATACCTTTTTATATGCTTTATATAATATCAAAGTTAAACCTTGTTAATAACAAAGTCAATTTTATCTGAGGGATGAAATACTTGTGCTGGTTGCTATCCATGTTTCCAGTCCCTGATAATGATCCGGTCCTGGTAAAGTTTTACTTCCAGCTTTTGTTTAGCCCGCCATTTCAACCTTCGTATATACTCCATAGGGATTGTTACAGAATAACTTGTTCCGCCTGATACTTTTGTCAGGCTCCTTATGTGGCTCTCTTCAATTTTTCGTCGTGTCATAGATTTTAACTTTTCAACGTATTAAGATACGTTTTTTAATACGTTGATAATAATTCCGGAATAAAAAACTATATTCAGCTCCTTCAGAGCTGTATGGTGTGTTTAGCCCTCTTACCTCCGGTTGCACGGGAGGTTATTCACATACGGCTCTTTCAGAGCCATTTCCTTGTGTAGTCCATCCATTCTGTTGCCCGGCCGTCAATCATAATAATGCTTTCAATTTAGTTTTCAGTCAATTGATTACTGATTCTGGAAAGTGCCAGACTGATTATAGCTACCAGCCCTGAAGGGGCGTAACATGACTAACCCCGGGCTTGAGCCCGGGGTATGGGACGGCCCCTCACCCTGTAAGCCCTGAAAGGGCTTGACAAAAAAAGCCCCTGACTCTTTTGGTAAGGGGCTTTCATGAAAAGTATTTAAATGTAATTAAAAAGCCCGAATGGCACGAACACTAAAAGTCCCTTCCTTACCAATGCTGCTCACACTTCCGTGGTCGGTGGCTAAGTAGTAAGCGAATGATGTAATATCCTCCGTACTACTCCAATAGATGGCAGAATTTGATAATAAAGTTGCACCAGCCTCATTCAATGCTTTATTTACATGAAAACGGTTGTGCCATAAAATTGAAAGCTCGTCTATTGAAGGCAAATACCAATCGACGCCTAATCCGGTAACCCAAGTTTTAGCAGGGCTGTTGGTCATTAGTCCCATGTTATACACGCCATCCCAACTACGGGTTGCATTAGTTGTACTTGCTGTGCTTTGCCATTGGGCAGCTGCTTCGGTTTTTGATACGATTAAACCATGTTGCTGACCGTCACTACCGGTATAAATGTAAAAAATTATCCCATCGAGGTAATCTTCCCCAAGATAGTGTGCTCCACCTCCACCACTTGCCGAAGTTGTTTGAACTGTACCATCCGGGAATTTAAAGCCACCTGTTGTTGATTCAACAGTTCCTGCAACTGATAGTATTTGTTCCGGTTCATCAGTTCCAATGCCTATTTTACCGGTACTAAGGTCTCCGAATATTGCATCGCCAATATTAAGGTGATTTGAAGTACTGGGGTCAGGAGTTGAGATATCATATCCGATAATGATATTACTAGTTCCTGCTCTTATATCTGCTCCTGCCTGATAACCAATGAGTATATTATTATCACCATATCCTGCTAAACCAGAAAGTGAATAACCAGCTTTATAACCGACTAAGACACAATTCTGAAAATTGCTTATAGCACCTCCCCTGCCAGCTTGGAATCCAATGGAAGTATTAGCCCCTACCGTTGACTTGTTATTATACATAGATTCGAATCCAATTGCAACATTATCTGAACCTGTCTGAGCGCTTCCTAAAGCATGATAACCAAGTCCTATATTATTTGAACCAGTGGTACTATTACCAAGAGATGCTCCAATAGCTATATTATAGGAGCCAGTTGAATTGCTTGATAATGCACTAATCCCCATCCCAATATTATAGGTACCATGATTAGAATTTAATGCCCATCTTCCTAAACCAATATTCCAGTCACCGTTATTTCCTTGCATAGCTCCATAACCCACAGCTATGTTATTTGCACCTGTTGTTTTAAATTCCATTGCGAGATTACCAATGGCTGTGTTAAAGTATCCAGTATTATTAACTCCGAGAGCATCAGAACCAACAGCTGTGTTATCGCTTCCACTTGTGTTGGAATGTAAAGCTTCTGATCCAATTGCAGTATTTCTACTACCATTTAGATTACTGTAGAGTGTTCTCCATCCGATTGATGTATTATCGTAAGATTCAGTAGATGTATAAATTGCATTATATCCTATTGCTGTGTTCTTTCCACTATAATAACCCAAATTAATACCTGCCTCTGTACCTAACATAGTATTAAAGTTAAGGTTTGAAACTCGTAAAATAATTTTATTATCAATACGATAATCTAAAGAATTTATAGCACCATTAATGTCCAGCCTACTTACGGGTGTTATTGTTCCGATTCCTATGTTCCCATTGTTTGAAACTGTTAACCTTGTAGTATTTGCAGTTTGCAGGGCAATTTCACCTGAACCATTTGCATCTGTGTCAGCACCTATAGTAGTCGATCCAGTATTCAGCACTCCTCCAGTTCCAGATGCTATACCTGTCAAAGCCGATCCGTCACCGGTATATGAGGTTGCAGCTACTGTTCCACCAACGTTTAAATTTGGTGTTCCATCAGTCCCATACCCGCTCCCGTCTGCCTCAAGGAATAACGTCCCATTGGTATATCGTAGCTGATGTGCAATAGTCCCGTGGTCATGTAAATGGATAGTTGCCTCATTATTCGTAGCATCAGGAGCAGGTCCGCCTATCTCAATAGAATTTGTATTGATATTGCCAGCTGCTGCCCCGTAGTCGCCTGCCATAATTACACCATGTGATTTAAACGATCCGACAACTTCAAGATCAGCCCAAGGTGTATATGTTCCGATTCCAATTTTTCCTGTGAAACTATGAATATCAGCCTGGTATGATATTCTCCTGTTCATATCTGTGCCATCGGTAATTCCTCCGACATGTAACCAAGGTTTGCTATCCAGATTAATAGAACCGATCCAGGCATCAGGAAGTGGCTGACCAGATGCATCAATAAATACTGCACTTATTAACCTGCTGTCTCCTCTTACCTCAAGAGTAGCACCAGGATTGTCCGTTCCTATACCAACATTGCCGTCACCAGTTATAGTAAGCCTTTCAGCTTTAATATTTGTATCATCCAGCAAGGCTCTGATTCTCAGATTTCCGTTATCAGAGATAATGTCAAACATTCTGTTGTCTGCTCCCCCGGTTTCATCGTCAAGGCGTAAAAAGCCAGCTGTAGAACCAGTTATCTGTACTATTGCATCTCCTGTCGGCTCATATACATGCAACCTACGAGCCGGATTATTTGTCCCTATACCAACATAACCTGCATCATAGTAGGTATTATCACCATTCTTACTCCAGGTGCTTTCCAATGGCGTTCCGTTAATTGTAAATTCATCTGCGTCAACCGTACCGGCCACCTCCAGCTCACTGCCCGGATTTATCGTTCCGATACCTACATTACCATTGTCGAGAATGCTTAATCTTTCCTCCAGAGAGTTCTTATCCGGCGATGCCCAGGTATAAAGTCCGAGCCGTGCATAAGCCGAACCTTCCCCAATGGTCTTTATGAGTCCTGTATAGTAACTCCCGGTTTTAAGAGCTATCTCAGTTTCAACGTCTGGGCCAAGCGTTGCTGGATTATTCAATGCCAGGTTCCCGTCATTGGAGACAGTCGAAGTTACCAGTGCTGAGCCATCCCACTTTGATAGATAATTTTCTGTATTGCTACCAACCTGAGGATCAGTTTCTGAATAGGAAGTAAGGTACCCTGCTGTGGAGTGATCTCCCCAGCCATAGGCAGTGCTCCAGTCAGTGATATCACTGCTTTCAATTGTCTCAGCAGGAGAAGCACCAAATACCGGATCATTTTCTGTTGCAGTATTTGCCTTATTTGCATATAATGCATAAGGAACGGATAATAACTGAGATGTTCCCATTTCATCATAGGCTGTGCCTCCGTCAGGATCCAGTTCTACTTTAACAAAATAGGTTCCTGTACTCCAGTCAATGGCACCAAAATCCAGAGTATTAACCGACCCTATCTCAATAGTTACAAGTCCGAATTCGTTCGGTGTGGGTGTAAACTCCTCTACGCAGACCGGTGTTCCTGTAGAACTCCCCTGCAGTATACTTATACGCATACCTACCTGGGTTGAGATTATTTCACCTGAGGCATCACGCACTATTGCCTGATACTTCAGGGAATTAGGAGCCTGGCCGCTGAGTGAAACGGCAATGAGCAATGATACGATAACGTAGTAAAGTATTTTCATGATCAGTATGATTTAATTATTTTGAAGGATTTGATTTCAACATTTTTCTCTGTTATTTTAAGAATGTATGAAGATGGGACATATAGACTGAAGGGAATTTCTGTTTCACCTGTCTTGATCGTTTTTCTTATCAACAGATTGCCATTCATGTCATAGAGCATATATTCCATTCTCTTGAATTCCTGCTTGTCTATCCTGAGTTTTGCATTTAACCAAACAGGATTCGGGAAGACTTCAATTAAATAATCCAGTCCTGGCAAATCACGTATAATAGTGATAGTCAGACTAGTCTGGTGAAAACCCTGGGTAAGGATGCTGTTTGTACCGGTCAGGGTCTCGGTTACGCTTTCACCTATTGTCCAGCTTATGGAGCCGGAGGAAGAACTGCCATGGTTGCCTGCTGTTGCGACCACTTCCTGAGCATTCAGGAAGGCTGCTGAAATGATAATAATTATCATTACACATAACATGTGTTTCATAATAAAGATATGTTTAAAGGAATTTTCTGTTTTTAATGTACCCAGGCCGGGAGCAAATGAGTTTTAACAGGTTTAATAATTACTGTGATATATAATGTGCCTAAAACTCAACTTTGGCAAATTATGAAATGTTTTAATACAAGTCAAGTAAATCATTAACTATTAATCTATTAGAATAAAACAGATCATTATTCGAAAAACCCATTATCTGATGTTAGCTATGAAAGAAAGGGATGTTAAAAAAAGCCCCCCCGAGGTTTCGGGAGGGCAGCCATGAAAAGAATGGAAAAATTGCTTTTGGACAGTAAAAGCTTTGA
>JAFGOZ010000081.1 GCA_016926235.1 Bacteroidales bacterium
AATTGGTGGCGGTTTTATTGTTGCCGACTGGAGTAAAATAGATGAAAATTACGCTCTTGTATATATTCCGGAAATTACCTACAAAGCCACAAGTAATGCAGAAATTACCTTATACTCTGTAATCATTGAAGGAAAAGGACAAAATATGTTCGCAAATTTAAAAGACTACAACATGCTCATGTTTAAGTTGAAATATAGTTTTTAAGAAAATATCCAGATGAAAGTGGCACGGAATTGGAGCGAAGCGAAAATCGTGAGTACCGTAAAAAATAATAAAATGAATGCGAAAAAACTAAATAATACCAATGGTTCACAAGACTGGAAGACAGAACACCAGGCGGTAACATCGTGTATAGTGCATTTGGCTGATAGTGCTAATATAGATGGAGTTACATCTAGTAAACGGTTTAGCGGTCTGACAGGTTCGTGCTTCGAATCGCCAAACGACACCATACACGTAACCGTTAGCTGTTATTATGAGGCCGCCTGAAATAGTTTGACACTTTTTTAATCAACCTGGGAGGATTGCTCATAGAATGACTTTAAGCATCATTAAATTGCATAAGAATAGATGATTTGTTACATATTTAAATAGTCCTTATCAATATATCAGCGATGTTAATGCAACAATATGAGATACTTATCGTCTTTTTGGAAATGGAAAGAAATAGGAAATGATAATTTATGACTTAAAAAATGCCTTAAGGTTTATTAAACTACATCGCGGTTTTTCTATAATAAACATACTTGGACTAACAATTGGTAATTTTTGTTGTTTGCTCATTATTCTGCATGTCCAGTCTGAACTGACCTTTGACAGGTTTCACAGGAATGGAGACAATATATACCGTGTTGTTATGCGGCAACCCGAGAATCGTGTCGTGGGTAGCAGTTCAGATTGGTGGGTTGTATCACCGGCCATTCTGAAACCAACATGGGAAAATGAACTGCCCGAAGTTAATCTTGTTGCAAAAACCCAGTATAGATTCCTTACATTCAGGCATTCAGACCAGTTAATAAATGAGGAAATACTTTTCGTGGATCCCGAATTCATGAGTATTTTCACATTTCCTTTACTAAAGGGAAATAAGGATCAGGCCTTAAACGGCATTAATACCATTGTTATTTCAGAAAAGATGTCCCGAAAGTATTTTGGTGTAGAGAATCCAATGGGAAAAGAACTGGAAGTGAACGATGGCAGACAATTAACCGTTTCAGGAGTTTTAAAAGAAATACCGGAAAATTCTCATCTTCAGTTCGATTTTCTTGTATCCCTTAAAACACTGGAGTCAATTCAGAGAAGAAGCTTACTAAGCGATAACTGGCTTAATAATTCATTCAAAACCTACCTGACTTTGAATGAAAACACAGATCTAAAACAGCTTGATGTTAAGCTTAGGAAATATGATATTGAGGGATTTAATGGTAAAACCTGGACATTTCATCTCCAGCCACTATTTGATATTCATTTTGACAACAAGATGTTATACGGCATAGGTGAAAAGGGGACAATCCTGATTTTTATAACAGTTGGCCTTTTCATTCTTTTTATTGCCAGCTTTAACTACCTTAATTTATATATTTCACACTACAGGACACGCTTAAAAGATATTTCAATCAGAACAGTTGCCGGTGCAACCAGATGGTTGTTAATCCGCCAATTTTTCAGTGAATCATTTTTGCTTGTTTTTATTTCCTATCTGATCTCCCTTGCATTGGTTTGGTTAATGATTCCTATATTTGATTCTTTCTTTAAGCAGATTCTTGACTTCCAGGTACTCTGGACCTTCCGATTTTTCATAGCCAGTCTTGTTCTGGTTATTCTGATGGTTTTAATAGCCGGTGCCTACCCGGCTTTGTATCTTACCCGTTTGCATTTGATTGATACCCTGAAGGGAGGAAAGGTAAAGCTATCAAAAGAAAGTCAATATTTCAGAAAGACTATTGTGGTAGTCCAGTTTACCCTCTCTGTAGTTCTCATTACTGGTGCGGTTACAATGTTGAAACAGCTGAGATTTATAGGAAATAAAGATCTTGGATATGAAAAAGAGAATATCATTTGCCTTAGTCTGAAACGTCTATACTATGCAGAAAGCTATAACCTGACCAACAAGATGAAAACGCTAAAGCAGGAATTATTGAGTAATCCCGATATCACAGCCGTCTCGGCTTCCACTGATATACCTTGCAGTGTTGGCTGGTCAAACATACCGGTATGGGAAGGGAAAGAAGGTGATGATAATCCTTTCTTCTACAGGATGATAGTGGATTATGATTTCTTTGATCTCTATGAGGTAAAACTGGCAGATGGCAGAAAATTTTCCAGCGACATGGCTACTGATGATGGCAATGCCTATATTATTAACAGGGCAGCTGCTAGAAGAACGGGATTACAGTCACCCATTAATGCAAGGTTCGGTTTTGACGGAAAGCTGGGAACTGTCGTCGGAATAACAGAGGATTTCAACTTTGAATCATTGCATAAATCCATCACACCGCTTGGGATTGGTGTAAAGGATGAGTATTTCTGGCAGGTAATTTCCATCAAAGTCAGGAATACAGACATACCAAAAACACTGGCATTTATTGAATGCGTTTGGAATAGATTTGTGCCGGACTATCCTATGGATTATACATTTGTTGATAACCGGATACAGCAGATGTATGGAAAAGAAATGCAGGTATCCAGGAGCATGAATTACCTCTCACTTCTTGCCCTGTTTATTTCATGCCTTGGTATCTTCGGCCTTATGTCATATTCTATTAAAGAAAGGAAAAAGGAAATAGGAATAAGGAAGGCAATGGGAGCTTCATTCTTCCAAGTTACAGGTTTTCTGACACGTGAACTGTTTGTCATCGTGTGTATTGCGGAAATAACCGGAGGATTTTTGGGATGGTATTTTTCAACTAACTGGTTAAATAGTTTTGCCTACAGGATCAACTGGGGAATTGATATTATCATCATATCCTCTATTCTTACATTTTTTCTTGCAATCACACCTCTTGTTTTTAATCTTATAAAGTCAGTCAGAACAAATCCGGTTGAATCATTACATTACGAATGACGGATAAGAGTATTGGCATAATGGCATTCAATGAAAATATACAACTCTTTGTTTCAGTTATAACATTTTTAA
>JAFGOZ010000082.1 GCA_016926235.1 Bacteroidales bacterium
ATCCTGCTGAATGCGATTCCCCTAATACCTGCACCCACATTCGTTTCACAGAATCAATATACTGTTGCGGGATATCTTCAAATTTATTAACTACCGTGTGATCGGCAATTATACTCTGGTTATATCCATTAATACTAAAAGATATAAAAAAAAATACATACACAATCTTAGCTATATCTTTCATTTATAATATATTAATATGATTCCTGAATAATAATCCTTTATATCGATTTTTCTGCCTGATAATTATATAATAAAGCTTCTTATCAGTCAGTTATTTATACCTTCATTAATTCATATGCTGTAGTGTTTGTTTTCTCTTGCTTTTCGCATGATGTACTGAATTTCTAAATCGAAAAAAACTAATTAATCGCTTAATATACAAGTGTTTAATAGGAACATAAATGGTTGCCTTCGGATTTCCTGAATACCCCTCCTTATTATAAATATCAAAAAATTCATTATCATAATAAATAAATGCCGGCTCTCCTGCAGGAATATAAAAAGAATTGGGAATCCATTTTTTATAGATATACTCAAATGCATTTCCTACATCGTTAGGCCCTCGTTTTACAATCTCAAGCGCAACATATTTATTTGAAGGTAAAGTAAAATAATCCATATTATCAGGGATTGATTCTCCACTTTTTACTTCTACTCCCATAATATATTCGAAATCAGGATCATGATCTTTCATTTTGAACACACAAAGTTGATTATCATTAAGCCTGTTTGATACAGATTCCAATTTCTTTTTATCCAGCACTTCATGAAAAAAAAGAGGAATTTCATAATTATTTCGGCCATTTTTAAATGAAGTATGCAATGTCAGTCCTACTATGTTCATTGCTGGTTTGTCAATTATATTTGTTATCATGATAATAAAATTAAATTTCTAATTAGAATATAAGTTCGTTTAAAACAGGTTGAACTAATTCAAATGACTCACTCAAGATTTATTAAATAGTATTATAGTCATTATCATATTTCAAGACAAGTGATATTATTAAGAGGAGAATAAAAAAAATATCCTGCTTTTAGTCAGATTTGTTAATATCTAATAATTTTTAATACATCTTGTTTACCATCATGGATGATCGATACTATGTATATTCCCGGAGGATATGAAAAACTAATATCAATAGTCTGTGTTTGATAGCTACTATATTCTGCAATATGCCTGCCTGAAATATCTGTTATCATGAGTTTTGCTGATTGATTCAAACTTCCAAGGTCAATGGTATAAGTTCCATCATTAAAGCTTGAATAGATTATTGGTTTGTTATAATAAGTAAACTGATCTGTACTTGCAATAATAATTTCATAGCAATCAGAAGTATCTACGCATCCGTTTTCAGTAATCCTAACAGCATAATTTCCTGATTCTGAGGGCTTAAATGATTTACTTGTTTCGCCATTAATAATTCCGAAATTATCGTTACAATCAAGCCACTGATAACTGGCCCCGGTTGCTTCAGCTATAAGTGTCCCACCAGATGATGCAACATTAGTATTAGGTATGTTTATCTTTACTATATAAAATAAGTATACATCTCCACCGAAGGTCCCAGTAACAGTATCTGTATATGTACCCGATTCTGTCCATACCTTACCATTTAGTGATGTAAAACTGCCACATGCTTCTTCATTATAAAGAATATCATCTACTGAGATGGAGATAGTATCCGAATAACAACCATCGATATTTTTAGCAACAACCGAAATTATGGGTATATTTTCGGTAACATTCAAAAGATTTATTATTTGCGTCATTCCTCCGCTTGACCATGTATATCTATCATATCCTGACCCGGCATCCAATGTTACCGTTTCCCCTTCGTAAATCCGCAAATCTGATAATCTGTTAAGAGGTTGTACATAACCACTCTTGTAAAGGCCTGAGATTTCGTTAGTGCTAAATGCCCCGTTATATATTCTTACATCATCAATTTTCCCTTTGAAATTATATTTATTATTATATAACGCTCCTATCATCAAGGGATAATCTGTTACATTAAACTGATTGTTGAAGGATTCTGAAACAAGCACATTGTTAATAAAGACCTTCACATGTTTATTTTTATTTACAACAACATAATGGTTCCATTCAAACATGGGGGGCGTTTTAAAATATGCTGAAGTATTATTCGAACGAAAACTGTTTGTGTATAGTATAAAACTGTTATCTGTCTGACCGGATGTATGCCACTTTTGAATTAATATTGCAGGGATACTATCTATATCAATTGTATCTTCAATAAATGCCCACAATGATATGGTAAAATCCCCGTTAGTAAATACATCGCTAAGTTTATCTCCAAAACTGATATTAGAACTGTCTCCGTCAAATGACATTGCGCGGGAACACATAACACCGGAATCAAAAGGAACTACAGCCTTAATTGTTCCATTTACCTGGTTTACTGAGACATCATTGGCACTGGCATCATCGAAGTTCCAGTGTACAGCCAGACTATCTGCCGGATCGAACCAGTTGATAAGGAAATTGTCAGACATAATGCAACCTGAAACATCTGATACAGAAAGTGAATATTGTTTCGTTATGGGATATAAACTTGTCACCGTAATATTGGGGGTTATAGCTCCGTTGTTCCAGTAGTATGAATGAAATTCATCCTCAACACCAATGGTTATGTCTTGACCGGTAAAAGCGGTTTGGTCATGCATAATTACTTTTGAATATCGGCTCGCCGAATAAATCTGATTAACCTGCTCTTTGCTAAGAGCCTGCCTAAAAATCTTTACCTCGTCTATATTTCCCAGGAAATTCTGAGTACCACCTGTAGACCTGGCCCCAAGATATAAAGGATAATCGGTTTCATTTGAAACAGAACCTTCGCCTTCAGCAACTTTAATATTATTAACATATATTGAGATTCTGCCTGTATCATTTGAAACCACAATATGCTGCCACTTAAACAAACTCAATGGGTACTTTATAACTTTATTATGCGTGACAAATGCAGTAGTATAAAGGATAAAAGAATTATCTGTAGGGCCTCCAGACGAATGCCATTTACTCATAATCATACTTGTTCCTTCAGCATCCACTTTATATGATTCGGCATACACCCATAATGAAATGCTGAAAACGTTAGACTTAAATAGATCATCAAGAATATTCCCAAAGTTTATATACGAATCGTCACCATTAAATGCAGCCCCGGGGGAACAATCAATCCCTGCACTAAATTCAACATTATGTATCACCCCGTTATTCTGAAATGGGGAACTGTCATTTGCTGTGGAATCATTGAATGCCCAATAAGCCAAAGGTTCAACCAAGCTCTGCGATTTTCCTTGAACGTGCAACAATAATGTAATAAGTATCAAAATTGTTTTTTTCATAATTACTAGTATTTTATAATGCATAATATTTCTTCTTTAGAATCATAAATGACTTGCGCAACATATATTCCCCCAGGACTGGCTAAATGAATATCAAATATCTGCCTTTGATGAAAATGATATTCTGCTAATAAATTCCCGGAAGTATCAATTATTCTAACTTTTACCGATTTGTTCACAGAACCAAGATCAATGGTATAATTACCATTATAGGGATCTGAATAAACAACTGGTTTATCTTTATATGATACCTCTTTAGTGCCAGCGATAATAACATCATAACAAGCTGAGGTATCTATACAGCTATTCTCATTGATTAATACAGCATAACTACCTGTTGACAAGGGATAAAATGATTTATTGATCTCACCCTCCAGCGCAGCAAAATTACTATTGCAATTTAACCATTGATACTCAGCATCAGCAGCATCAGCAGTAAGTATTTCTTCGGTTGCAGTAACGCTGGTATTAACTATTTTTATAGTTAGATCTATTACAATAATACTATCTGTAACAGAAGAACCAGGAATAGTATCATAGTATATACCGGATTGCGTCCATATCTTTCCACTTGGTGATGTATAACTAAAACAAACCTCTTCATAAATGGCATTTGCTATTACTTCATAACAAAATGAAGTATCTATACAACCGTCTTCAGTTATTTCAACAGCATAATTACCTGTCTCATAAGGGGCAAAAGATCTGCCGGTTTCACCATTCACAGCAAGATAATCGATATTGCAATTTAACCACTGATAATCTGCATCAGTTGCATCCGCTGTGAGTATACCATGTAATGATGTAACAGAAGTATTAACCTCTTTCACCATTAAATTTATAATAAAAATACTATCCCCACCATAAGAATCAGGAATAGTGTCAGTATATATGCCGGATTGCATCCATACCTTTCCACTTGGAGAGGTATAACTAAAACAAACCTCTTCATAAACCGTATTAATAATAATATCATAACATAACGAGGTATCCGAAACCCCATTTTCTGTTATAATAACAGCATAGCTACCGGTTTCAGAAGGAGTAAATGATTGGTTGGTTTCACCATTTATGGGTTCATAATTATTTTGGCAATCTACCCATTGATAATCCGAATCAGACGAATTGGCTATAAGAGTACCTCCTTTTAATGTCACAGATACATCAATCTTAAAATACGACCAGAGTTCGCTTCCGGTTATGCCATCATCTGCACTGAAAAACAACTTATCGTCATATATTTTAAAGTTATCTGGATTTGAACTATTTACGGGATTTATATCCGCCACCCTCAAAACCGTATCCCTCATCTCATTATACATCCATAATTCATTATCAAAATTCAAATCATATGCTGCAAAATAAACGTTCCCATTATAGGATGTTAATTTCATTATATTTGAACCATCCATTCCAGGAATAATATCTTTAACCATTACCGGATCATTGTAACCATCATAACTCCACAATTCAATACCATGGGTTCCATCATTTGCTGAAAAATATAATCTGTCGTTATTAACAGTTAAAAAATCAGGAAAAGAGCTTTCTGTTCCGGGATAAATATCCATAATCATTTCGGGTTGGTTTGACCCATCATATACCCATAACTCATATCCATTTACTCCATCTGTAGCATGAAAATAGAGTTTATTTTTAAAGACTGTCAAGCATAATGCCCCTGAGTTCCCGGAGCCGGGATTAATATCAGCAACCAATGAAGGAGCCATTTCTCCATTATATTTCCACAACTCGAATCCATGGGTATCTTCGTATGCAGAAAAATATAGTATACTATCAAATACTACCAGATCTTGTAATGAGCAACCGGAATTTCCCGGATTAATATCGGCTACAAGTAACGGCTCATTAGACCCATCATACTCCCTCAATTCAAATCCATTGATATTATCCATTGCCCCAAAGTACAATTTATCCTTAAACACAGTTAAATAGGCTGGATATGAACTTGAAAAACCCGGACTAATATCAGCTGCAACAACAGGTTTAGAAATACCATCATATTCCCATAATTCATATTCATTTGTTTCATCAGTTGCACTGAAATATAACTTATTGTTGAAAACACATAGATATTCTGGATTAGAAGCCATATTCCCAGAATAAATATCATCTACCATTATCGGATCATTAATCCCATCATACGACCATAATTCATAGCCATGAATATAATCTTCAGCCTCAAAATATAGCTTTTCATTAAAAACTGTAAAGTTTCGTGGTAGTGATTGAGAAGTGGTTAAACAAATATCCTTTGTCAGTGCTGGTAAGTTAATCCCATCATATTCCCATAATTCAATACCGTGTGTCCCATCATCAGCTTGAAAATAAAGCTTATCTTTAAAAACAGTAAGAAAAGAGGGAACCGATCCTTCACTACCTGAATTAATAACACCAACACATTCCGGTAAATTTATACCATCATATCCCCATAATTCAATACCGTTTGAACCGTCATCTGCCTGAAAATAAAGCTTATTATCAAAAACCGTTAAATATGCTGGTGAAGAATGTAAACTTCCGGGATTAATATCAGCCACTAATAACGCTCCACTAATACTGTCATACTCCCATAATTCGTAACCATTTGTTCCATTGTTTGCACAAAAATATAGCCTATTATTAAAAGCGGTTAAATACGTAGGGTTTGAAGTATAACTACCTGTATAAATATCAGCTGCAAGCGAAGATGGATTAATACCGTCATATTGCCACAACTCAAATCCATTTGCTCCATCATTTGCATTAAAATATAGTTTATTCGAAAAAACAGCCAGATTCGTTGGAAATGAATGTGATGCACCATGATAAATATCTGCTGCCATGGATACTCCGGTCGCGCTATCATATGCCCATAATTCATATCCCCAGATTCCATTATCTGCCCTAAAATAAAGCTTATTATTGAAAACTGTTAAATATGCCGGAAACGAGCTATTTGCTCCCGGATACAGGTCTGCTATCATTGCAGGGTCATTTACTCCATCATATTCCCATAATTCAAAACCGTTCGTTTCATCACATGCCCTAAAATATAGCTTATTATTAAAAACAGTCAAGTAAGACGGTGAAGAGCTTAAAATTCCCGGATTAATATCCGCCACCATTACGGGATCATTTACTCCATCATATTCCCATAATTCAAAACCGTGGGCATCATCTAAAGCCTGAAATACAAGTAGATTATTGAAAACTATAAAATTGTCAGGATTTGAACCTATTAAACCCGGATAAATATCTACAACCATTTCAGGCTCATTAATCCCGTCATATTTCCATAGCTCGCTTCCATATAAACTTGTTTCTGCTGAAAAATATAGCTCATTATTAAAAACAGTGAAATTTTTGGCATACGAACTGTGATTATAAGTATTAATATCAAATACCAAAGATGGGTTCTGTGCGTTTAGTGCACCTATTAAAAATGCGAAGTGTAAAATAATAATAAACTTTCTCATTTGTTTTTTGGTTATCGTTAGAAATTATCAATTACATCAAATCAATATGTAATCTCTAAAAAAACATTACTTATAAATTGTTATTTGATTTTCTGTATTTTTACAATTTTGGATTCACCGAACCATTGAATACTCAGATAATATATACCTGCAGGTATATTGCTTACATCAATCGTCATCCTGTTAGTAGTATATGCACACTCAGACAATATAGTCTTGCCCTCCGCATCAAATAATTTATATGGAATCATATTTTCTATATCACTTTGAGACTCAATATAAATATTGTCAGATGCCGGAATAGGGTAAATTTTAAATGAATTGTCTTGAAAACTTAATACGGCTGAAGGCTCGATTACTGCGAGTAAAACCGTATCAAATGCAACACCATCATACAGATCATATGCAGCCGCAATGAGCATGTAATTACCTGTATCACTACTTGCAGGGGTGCCGGAAATATAGATATTCTCTTCATGCAAAATAATATCCATCCAATCAGGAGAGTTCAATGCTACAGCAGAATAAGTTAAAATATCACCAACATTATCATCGTTGAAAATTGTATCAACAACAATAGTAATATCAAAGTCTGCACCTGCATATACCTGCAGATCTGGCATCTTATTAATTCTATAAGGAGGACTATTTCTGTATTCGTAGGGTCCTATATCAATAGAATCCATTAATATCCTGGTTTCCCCGACAATATCTGTAGCCGGTTGCTGGTAATCGTAAATATCTATTACTGTTGTTCCCATATTAATGCAAGGTGATGAAGCCTGTAGTACCCAGTTTGCATGTAACCCGTTGTATTCATTCCCGGATCCCAGGCTTGGCATTGCAAATTGAGGATTTTGCTCAATCATATTTTCATATGCTTTTACAGTAGATAAACTATAGCCAACGTTGGCTGTTCCTCCCTGTAAAACACAATTATACAAATAGACGCTACTGTTACCCGCACTCAGCTGGTTATGAGAATCAACCGCTACATTACCCCATAAAATAGTATTATAAAACCTTCCGTTATTTATATATAATCCTCCACCATAATTAGCCCTGTTATTAACAATCATGTTATTAAAGCTAAGAATATCATTGCCATTTATACCTCCTCCATAAATAGCGGCAAGATTATTACAGATAATATTATTAATTAGATAAAGATTGGGATAATTACCTGAAATATAAAGACCCCCTCCAGCCCATCCTGAATAATTATTAGAAATAACACTGTTTACAATTTTTGCATTGCTGTTTACACAATAAACACCTCCGCCATATTCAACTGCTGAGTTATTATATATCTGGCAGTCAGAAATGATTAATCTGCCCCAATTATTGATAAATATGCCTCCTCCATATTTTTCAGAAGAATTATCTATTTCCCATCCTTTAGCATATTTAATTACACAATATACCAATTGAGATGTGTCAATACCAGATGGCCCGTTAAATCTGACCCCTCTCCAACCTTTGTAGTTTGGGGTACCATAAGAGGATGTGTCAGATGACGTAAATATGATCCTGCTTTCTTTTGTTCCAATTGCTAATAATCTGCCATATATATTGAGTCGGGCATATTCGTCAAACAAAATCACAGTACCCGGCATTATTGTCAGGGTGGCACCTTCTTCTATGGTAACATCACATCTGATTTTAATAGTATCAGCACCCCAAACTGTATTTTGAGTAATGCTGCCGCAATAGAATTCTGATACCGTGAGACTGAAGGTATCAGCAGCAAAATTTCCATTATCATCTTCAACCCTGACAAATACTTTTGCAATACCTTCCCATCCATTAATAGGTACCAGATCATAAGTTGAACCTGAAATGTTTCCACTCTTATTTTCAACCATCACATTTGCATTATCTGTGCTTATTGAGATTACATGAACATCTGTTTTATCAACATCGATAAAATAAACACTGAGTGTTTTCGGCTGCGAAATCTGGGTATATTGATCGGTTGTTCTAGTTATTACCGGTTTTCTGTTTCTCGCACTTCCCTGGAATTCATAAGCACCAACATCAATATTTGGAGCAATTCCGGCATAAATCCTTGAATTTCCTATGATGTCACAGGCAGGTATTTGTATTCCCTGTATATTTAAAGTACCTGAATTGACACATAATGAACTGTCAGTTAATTGAAAATCATTGCTTGTTGTATCGGCAAATAATGGATCCTCGCTTATAACACTTATAAAACGACCATTATATTCTATTCCTGCCCCATCGCCTTTAATACCATCTTTGCCATATTGCAGAAAAGAATAATAAAAACTTGGATCAGAATTTCTATCCAGCAAATATACCTGGCTCCCGGCCTCGCCGGCACGGTTAAAATAGATAATACAGTTGTAAAAAGAAGATGATACATATTTGTTAAAATAAAGACCGCCACCATTTCTTCCTGCATGATTATTTGCTATTGTATTATTTATCAAAGTCTGGCTATACACATCAAAATAGATGCCTCCACCATCATTACCTGCTGTATTCTTAATGACCAGGTTATTTTCGATAATGAGTTCCCTGATATCATCTCCCAGATACAGCCCGCCTCCATATCTGGCATGGTTGTTATAGAAAGTGTTTTGTATTATGCAAGGTTTAGTATTCCATCCGACGCAATAAATACCCCCTCCATGTGAAGCATTATTTGAAATGAACTGATTTTTTATGATAACCGGATTTGTATAAATGTAATCAAAATCATCTTCATCAATACATGAAATTCCTCCTCCTGTGTTTGATACAGCGTTGTTGATAAAAGTGCAATTCTCTATCACAGGACTTGAATTATAAACACAAATACCTCCACCATTATTTGTATAATTCTTACTAAAAAGGCAATTTGAAACTATAACATTGTCGTAATATATTTTTACCCCCCTGCTATACATTATTTTGCAATAACTAAGTTTGGATGTATCCTTACAATATTTTTTTCTGAATTGAATACCTCCCCAAAGGTCATCTGGTTCTATATTGGTTTTAACACAAGGTATAAAGAGGATACTATCATTTTCAGTTCCCTCAGCTATTAAACTACCTATTACTTCAATATTATAATACCCATTAAATGCAACAACCGTACCTTTCTTTATAGTTAGTGTTTTCCCTTCCCGAACAACTATGTTACATGTAACAATAACAGTATCGGTTTCCCAGAGCGTATTTTCAATGATGTTACCACAAACGCTATCATTAACCGTTACCATATAGTAAGCTGAATCTGCCAGCCCTTCGTTATCTTCTACTTTTACTTTTATGGTTGCATATCCATACCATCCACTTGAAGCTACAAGGTCGTAAGTTGATCCTGAGGCATTTCCTGATAAATTTTCAATTGTAAGATGAGGTTCATCTGATTCAACAATAAGAGAGTGTGTGTTACCATCATCAGGATCAAAATACTCAGCTTTCATCTGTTTTGTTTGTGATATAAATAAATGAATATCTTGCAGGGAGTTTAATACAGGCGGCCTGTTAACAGGTTCGTCCTGATACTCATAAGCGCCGATATCAATCCTTCTTATATTACCGTTATAAATCCTTGCATGGCCTGCGATATCGGTATCGGGTATTCTCAACCCGGTCGTATCTTCTATCCCTGAATTAATACAAATAGAGCTATCTGAAAGATTAAAAATCCCATTTGCGGTGTCTGAAAAATTCGGATAAATGTCAAGATTATTTTTATATTCACAGGTATAATAAATGCCTGTACTACATTGTATGTTATCCTTTCCGCCTTCCAATATGCAATGACTCATTTCCGGCTGGGATGCATAGTCGTTTATGAAAACCTGAATATCCGTACCATGTGCCCTGTTACCCCAAATAATATTGTTAACCAGCTTCGGAGCTTTGTCTCCACCTAAAAATATCCCGTTTCCTGCTGACCCTGATGCATTATTACAGATTGTATTGTTAATTACCAAACCTCCTGCTGATTCCATAAGAATTCCTGCACCTGAAGTTCTTCCATGATTCTTTGTAATACTATTATTGATTACATCAAAATAGCCAGCTGTTAAGCCTAATCCACCTCCATATTCACTGGTATTGCCTTCAACAATATTATTTAATATGGTAGCATTTTTATAAGCATATATACCTCCTCCACCATTATATGAATAGTTATTCCGAATTTTATTACTACGGATAATATCCCCTCCTGAAGTATAAATACCACCTCCTCCGCCAATATCTCTTGAATAGTTATTTTCAATAATATTTCCTTCAATAATTGTATTTGAATTTGAATAGCTGTAGGAATATATCCCTCCTCCTCCTGATCTCGAAGTGTTATGACAAATCATGTTATTTAAAATCCGGTTATAATAACCCTCATTGATATATAATCCACCTCCTCTGCTATTGGTTTTATTATGATGAACATAATTATTCTGAATAATTGAATATCCCGAATAATTTATGTAAATACCTGAACCACCTTTATTATAATCATTTATAATGTTATAATGAATATTGCATTCGGACACAACTACTTTTGATTTGTATAGTAATTCCAAAGCATGATCTGTCGAATACCTTATCTCACAATATTCTAATCTTGATGTATCCTGTTCTCTATCCGGATTAAATTTAATTCCTCTCCATGCATTATATTGTATTGTATCATTAAATGTTATAGAATCGGTCAGTGTGAATAGTATAGTATCTCCAACTGCACCTTCAGCCAGAAGGTTGCCTTTAACGTTAAGACAATAGGGGCCATGAAATACTACTTTTACACCCGGATTGATGGTTAAAGTTGCCCCGTCTTCAACTGTTATATCGCAAACAACATTTATGGTATCATCATCCCAAACCATGTCATAATCGATATTTCCGCATGCATTTTGACTTACCAGCAGGTTATAAGTAATGCTATCATACAGACCACCATTATCTTCAACTTTAACAGAAATTGTAACATTTCCTTCAAACCCTGGTGCAGGGACCAATGTATAAACAGAGCCAGTTGTGTCGCCCGACAAGTTCTGTATAGATACATTTATATCATCGCTTTCTATAGTAATAGTATGTATATCGGCTTCATCAGCATCAAAAAAATGAACTGTACAGGTAATCGGATTTCCAACCATAGCATTTTTATCTAGAGTTTGTTCCAATATTGGTTGTCTGTTGGATGAAGTTTCCTGTAATTCATAGGCACCAATATCCGGTATACCTGCAAGTCCATTAAATATCCTGTTATTCCCATCCATGTCAAGATTATTCAATTTTGTCAACTGAACATTATTAATACCTATGTCAATACATGGTGAATTGGATAAAAGATGTAAGTTCCTGTTCAAAGTATCTGCAAATAGAGGATAAACATTATAAATAAAATCTCTCTTTGCATTTGGATTAATGGTACTTATTCCTGCCTCTCCATTCTCAATAACACAATGGGAAATATCCATGTTCACAGTTGAAAATGCTAATATTTCAGGCTTATTTCTCGTATTGTTTTTCCAAAAAATACAATTTTTGATCAAAACATTTCTACTATTGCTAATACCAAATTCGGTTGCATATAAGGATTGTCCCGAATTGTTGTAAAAAACATTGTTACATAGCGTAATGTCAGATTCATAAGTTTTCAGCGTTGCGTCCTGTGACAGGTTATCATAAAAAAGAGTATTACCAATATATAGCCCTGATGATATATTTGCCCGAATTGTTGAAGGATAGTTGTAACGGTCATTTGTAATATTATACCTGAAAATGCAATTGATAATATCAGCACTTGTTTCTTCGTTCAACAAAATAACATTTCTGTCCTTCTCGTATTCAAAAATACAATGATTAAAAACGGAAGTATCTAATGTATTTTTCAACACGAAACCACCCCAACCTTTATGCAAATTTTGCTTGAATCCACTGGTATCCGTAGCTGTAAAAAATATTTTACTATCAGGCAGCCCAATTGCTTTAATTACCCCTTCAACCTGCATCTGATAGAAATCGTTAAAAAAAATGTGTGTTCCTGGTTGTATCTCCAGCGTAACATCACGGTGTACATTAATATTATTGCCAATAAAAACCGTATCGGTAAACCAGACAGTGCTTTCCGTAATGTCACTTTTCAAAGTATCACTTACAATTAACGCAAAGGTATCTATGTCCCGGACACCAAAACTGTCGGTAACTGAAAGAATGATATTTGCTGTGCCACTCCATCCATTTTCAGGAATGAGAGTATACTTGGCATTGTAGGGATCGGCAAGTGTTGATAAAATACTTACCCTAGGATTATCCGTAGTTACTGCCAACGTGTGTTTGTCATTTTCGTCAACATCGAAGAAATCAAAAGTTAAAGATTTAGTAGATGAAACAAACATGTGCTGTATACCAGGATTTTTAATAGTGGGAGGCCTGTTGGTAATAATATCGCCCTGATACTCATAAGCGCCAATGTCAATCTTATCAAACTGATCATCAAAGATCCTGGGGTTATTTGCCAGATCATAAGGTATTAAATTATGGATTTCAGAAGAATAATGGAAACCTGAATTTATAGCATAGGAACTATCGGTTAGTTTGAAATTCCTATTATTTACATCTTCAAAATACGGATTCCCTTCGTAAGTATTAATGTTTTGGATTTTACTGTTATCAGATTGTATACCGGTTCTTCCGTATTGAATAATACAATTTTTAATGGATGTATATTCTGAATCGTAAACCCCAACAAGCAAATTTTTTGCTGCAGAATAATTCCAAACAATACAGTTTTGCATTTGCATAATTCCCCCATCATTAATAACAAGATTGTTGTTCCAGTAATTATTATAGGGATTAGTTTGAACAAAAGTGTTATTATAGATTTTTACTGAATCTGAGTCTTTGTTTTTACCTCTTATAATAATATCCCCTGCATTATTGTAAAAGAGATTATTAATAATAAAAGCTTTTGATTTCGAAATATTGATACCTCCCGGACCATGAAAAACCCACTGCTTGGAATTATCAGAAATAAACGAATTCATTACCAATACAACAGCTTCATTACTGCAATATATTGCTCCAATATAATCCCCAATATTATTTCTAATAATACATCTATTGATAATAGCATGTCTGTTATTTATATTTATAGCGCCTTCGAAACCAGTATTATAGTTATAAACATATTCAATTTTACAATCTTTAAGGATGCAAGTGTCCTTATTTTCTCCCAATATTGCAATACCATTCCAGCCAAGAGATCTGTCAACTTTAGCAGCAAGAGTATCAGATGAAGTAAATACAATCTTTTCATCACTATCTCCAACGGCTAATAGATTACCTAATATTTCCATACCACAGCCTGCTGCAAACTGAACTTCAACACCTGGGGAAATGATAAGAGAAGTATCTTCCGGAACAGTTAACGGTCTCAGGATAATGTAGGGAGAGCCTGCTTTTGTCCAGATACCTTTTACTTCATTCTCGAAGATGATAGTCTGAGAAAAAATAGGATTTGAACCAAGGACAAATATTAATAATAAGATGAATGTGTTAGATATTTTCATGTCATAAATGCTAGAATCCTGTTTAAATGAATGCCTAAAAATATTACAGTAGTATTCTCATGTATTTTTTTGAACCTGCACTGAAATACCAATATAATTCTAAAAAGCAGGACTAAAATTGAGAATATATTACATATTCAGCAAATGCAATATATTGATGGATAGAACAGAATTAATGAATGGTTGATTCATTAAAATGAATGGTAATATTTGTTTATTACTAAATAAAAATTAGTATAATATGAAAAAGAAATCATTTCACTTTTATATAATATTTCAATAGTGCCCGAGTAAATTATTGTAATAATGCTATTATGCCCATTTTGTCAAATCTCTACGAGGTATTTCAGACCAGGGGGTCATTTTTTCTACAATACTTAATCGCCTATGGCGAAATTCCACGTAGTGGATAAAGTATTGTAGAATAAGACATTACAAAAGCAATATTTTCCACGTAGTGGATTAACAAATATTTGTCGGTTACTACTGATAATATTTATTCAAATTTAATTATTACTGTAATCCTCATATTATTTGTTCAGTTTATCGTTTGCCCACTGACATGTTTCATTTATTATTTCCCAATTGAAGCAATCTCTATTATAAAATTGATATTCGGGATTTCCCAATTTTGAAATATAATCCTGCATTGAACCTACTTTCTGCATTTCGTGACTTGTTTCAGGCAAAGCCAAATAGCTGGCATTACTGGGATGATAACGGTTTACTATTTCAACTATCTCTTTGTGTCCCTCAGGATTCATTACTGCTATATCCGCCTCTCCATAAATAGATAAAACATACGAAGGAGTTTTCTTCCAGGCATCTGCTACGTTAATTCTATTCAATTCGGTCCAAAAAGTATAGTGCCTATCAAAAAAATGATTTTCGCCGTCATAATTTAATGCTAACTGCATTGCTGTTATATGTGTAGGCTTCCCCTTTAAATTTTCCGGAGATTTATTATTGTAGAATATTTCAAACAGGGTCGGCCTTATAAGTTCTAAAGTGTCCTGGCTACCCGCCCAATCAGCGCCTAAAATGGGTTGTTGAATTCTGTAGATATCTAAAAGGTAGTCATGCCAGGGTTTTACTACCGTGCCAAAAACAATAACCCCTTTAGGTTTGTATTTTTCTGCTAATAATGGAGCTATAATTCCACCCAGTGAATGCCCAAAAATAAAAATATTTGAAGTATCTATTTCTTCCTGGCATGATAAAAGCTTTAAATAACCTGTTTTAAATAATTCCAGTTCTTCATTAAATCCAATTTCTTCGCAGGGTGAAGTGTTATAATTATCCCCTATTCCTGATTTTTCGATTCTGAAAACAGCAAATCCTTTTTCAACGAACCCATCAATTAAACACCTGTATGGATTATCAGGGGGCAGGTTATCTATTGAACTACATGTATAACCCTGGATTAAAAAAACTACAGGAGCATTCATTTGATTGACCGGTTTTGTTAAAATTGACCTTACATACCCTTCTTTGAACTTGAATTCGTCATAAAATACATCGGCAGTTTCACTCTGTTCATATGGCTTGGCTTGAACAATGCCCATTAGAGTTTTATGCTTACCATTTCGCAATATTGATGCACTTAAAGAATCACCGTTTCTCAAGTTTTTGGCAACGGATAATAGATCATCTGGACTACTTATCGAATGTTGGTTTAAACTTAAAATTAAGTCATGTGGTTGCAGTTTCATAAGTGCAGCAGTTGAATTTGGAACGACCATATTCACTAATGCACCATCATTGTCAGACAGTTTTAAGCAGTATCGCAGGGAGTCAGAAATTTCATTGCATAATCCAACACCAATCATTCCTTTTCTCCTAAGGTTTTGAGCGTAACTCTGAATGCAAATAAAAAACAGACAAAAAATAAGAAGATAACTCAAAATATGTAATTTAGTTTTCATATAAAAGGGTTTACTAAAAATTTCAATAGTTATAATATAGGTTTACTAAAAGGAGAATAAGAATATATAATCTTCCTGCCCATTTCCTTGAATAAGAAGGAATAACCATATTATACTTTTTAATCCTTTGTATTATTTATTTTAATTACAAATCTAATGATGTTAATCTTATTAATTTAAGAATAATATTCTGGATTTCAAACGATAATCATTTATTTGGATTTTGAATTATCACAATGGATTACATTTTAATAAAAATGCGTCCGGAAGATCCAGATGATGTAATGACTTTAATAAAGTATATACCTGGCAAGATATTTATAGGTTGACAATAATATGAGTCATTGACATTTTTACTTTCAACTATTTTTCCATTAATATCAATTATTACAAATGAGCGTATTGTATATTCAGACCATAAAATCAATTTATCAGATACAGGGTTTTTGATACTAACCAATTCGTTTTTACTTATATTGGCTTTATCATTACTACTAGTTAGTTTTTTCCATCTTTCCCACGCAGGTATAGTACCTGTACCAATGACATTATCACCACCAAACGGAGGCCATTTATAACTTAAGAAGAAGGCAGGTTTTGAGTTAAGATAATATGAGGCAGGAAATGAATGCTCTGCAATATCTTTCTCCCAGGTGGTATTTCCTTTTATATTGTTACCATGTATAATCACAAGTGAAGTATCACTTTCACTATTCTCTCTTTCTGAGTAATAGATATCACCTCCGGATACCTCATTGGCTATAATATATTGTGGTCCATCAAAATCTGAATACATAATACCCCTGTTGTCCCCAAAATCTTCATGACGGTCTGTTCCAAGTACATGGTTTCTAAAGAAAATATTATCTGGCCCATCAGGCCCCCAATAATCTCCAATACCTATCCACCCCACCACATTCCCTTCAAAAAGGTTCCGGTGTACATAATGTCCATGCAATGAAATATATGGTTTATCCCACCCATCATCAGAGAAATTCTTCTCAGCATAATTATATCCAAAAACACATCCATTTACACCAACCTGGACTATCATTGAGTGCCGGCATTTATAAAAAATATTATCTTCTATAAGACCAGCGGTACATTGGGATGCCAAACTTACACCATAACCTTGTCCTCCATCTCCTCTGCTTTGCGCATCATGCATATAACATTCTCGTATTTCGAAATTAAGAGACTGACTAACCGAACAATGATATTTTAAGGTATATTCACTTTCAACACCGCGAATCCAAAAATTTGCTGCTCTTGTGATGTTTATATTACTTCCGCCTCCATCATCTGTGGAATGTAATCTTTTTATATGCAGATTCTCAATACCTACTTCTTCTATAAAATTCACTTTTGATATTCCCGGCTCCCGCTCAGCTTCCAGCGGGGGATTGGATGCATAATTATAATTTAATGCAGGTTGAAATGATACAGTATCGCCATTAATAGCGGTAATTCTTACCATCTGACCGGGCGACCAGGGTTCTACCCAACTGGTAAATGTTGTTTCAATTACATTCCCCTGCCTTATATGAGCGCCTTTCCCTACTTCAAGGCTGGAAACATTGGATACAACTATTTTAGTCGAACCTAAGGTGAGGCCTCCAAGTATACTTGAATAGCTTCCAGATAACGCGCCTCTTATTTGAATACATCCATCATTGTTAAAAAATTCAAGATGGGTTGATTGATAGCCTTCACCTCTTAATACAATTCCCGATTTTAAGTTCAGTTGGCCATTGATGCGGTATATTCCGGCAGGGAAAAATAAAACACATGGTGCCTGGGTATTATCAATTAATGATTGGATTATGGAATAATTATCTGTTGTACCATCTGCAATTACTCCATTATCAGTAACTTTAATGACATTTGATTCAATATAAGGGATTTCACCGGGATACCCTGCGTTTGACCAAAATGAAATATCAAAAGGAGTATACTGTGCAAAATTTTTCTGCATAGCACTCAACAGCATGATTATTATATAAAGCTTTCTATATTTCATAAGAAGTGATAAATTAATCTTAATAGTATTTATCGTAAAATAATTATTTTGTGCAATTCAAATTTCCTCTTGGAATGTATCTTAACAAAGTAAATGCCTGCATTAAATTTTGAAAGATCAAGGTCACGATGAGAACCAGCGATTACAGATGAATATTCCTCCTGATAAACCATTTTTCCAATATCCGAAAACACCTCAATATTTATGGAGGGCTCATCGATACTAAATCTTAGAGAAAATTTTCCAAATGAAGGATTTGGAGATATATATGCTACTAGAGTATTATTATCATATAAGGTATTTTCATAATTGGTTATTATTAAATTGGTTTGCAGTATTAAACTATCACACCCATTAACATTTCCAATATGATCAATATAAGTACCGGCAGTAGTTTGATAATGTCCCCCTGCATAATAACTTTCCCCTTCATGGATAAGGACATCAATAGATTTATAGAGGGGATAGACCCTAAGGTTAGTAATAACCAAACTATCCCCTCCAGACATATTAACCAATGTATCAATATAGATACCGGTTTCTGTTTGATTTTCTCCTTGTGCAAAATAATTTTCTCCCTCACAAATGGATATGATTTGTGATGAAAAATTTATCACTTTCTCACCTATAATAGGATCATTTATTAAAGGATGAGGATAGATGTAAGGATGATATGTAAATCCATCTTCATCATATGATGGTTGTCTAAGGTAGTAATCCCTGTCTTCCTGAATTAACATATCCGCATTATTAGCATTTAACAGTATCAATTCAGGTGTCTCAGTCAATTGATTATTCCATACCCACATATCATGAATCTGATCAATTCCGGGATAAATACCACCGGCAGGCTGAACCGATCCTGTTTCCATTGTAAATCGTACAGCATATCTGAAATTAATAAATTCATTATTATAGACTACACCTCCTCCTCCTCTTAATCCAAGAGCAGACCATCGTTCATCGTATCCTGCTTCTGGTGGTTCTACAAAAGTGTTATTATATATTTCATAGCATCTGGTACCTCTTTGCTGATCTGTTCCATCACCTACAATTGTTTCAAATACAGGGCCATGGCCATCAATACTCCCACTCCGGGTGCTATACGAGTAACGCAATACGTAATTAGCCCCATTAAATGCACTTACAGGATGATTAGAAATTTCATCCATAAAACAATCTTCAATAAAAACGGCTTCCTGTATTCCAAGTAAATTGATACTTCTCTCATATGCAGGCCATACTTTTGGCCCACAATGAATCCCATATGTACTTGTATATTCATCATCACTAAACCTGCAATGATCAATGACTCCACGTGTTGAAGGATAATTACCCCTGTTGTTTATTCCTACCATATAAGCCGAATTCCTTGAAGCGATAAAATGACAATGGTCAATCCTGAAATCAACCACGCTTCTGAAGCTGATAATGCCATATCCACGATAAGTAGCATGCGCAATCCTTATTAATGAATCTCCTCCATTTACTGCTGAAAATGATGCAGTTTCCGCCATATTTATAATTGTTTTATTCATACCTGCACCAATAAGCCTGATATTGGATGACAGGTTTACGGTATTCTCCAGCAAATAGGTTCCTTCGGGCAGGTAAATTGAACCACCGCCCGAAGGAACCAGGAAATCAACCCCTGTTTGTATTTTATCAGAAATATCTGTTCCGGGTCTGCATTCCACAATATAAATATTAGGATCCATCTCGTTAACTATAAATCCATCTGATGATGAAAGATTGCTAAATGCTCCTGAACCGTTCTCAGCCCTAATGCTTAAATAATATTTTGTTCCCACATTTAATGATAATCCTTCAAGGAATAGAATAGTATCCAAGGTATATTTTGTCCAGTTAATAACATCATGTCCTCCTGCTGTAGTTCCTAAGGAATACCAATAATACAATATACCACTCTCATCATCCACTGAAGGGCTCCAATTAGCAGATAATCTATCTGTATAATATACATCATCAACATCTGAAAAGAATCCGTCTCTTACTTCATTAATATCAGTTGGAGGTGTAGCATCAGGGATAATTAAAACCCCATTTGATGATGCTGATGCACTCAGCAAACCCGCTTTATTCTCTGCCCTTACAGAAGTATAGTATGTTTTATCCGGTATTAAGGATAATCCCGTATAAGTAAACTGCCTTTCCAAGCCATTATCTGTCCAGTCAATAATGCTTATTCCTCCCTGAATAGTATCCACAGCGTACCAGTATCTATATATGTTACTCTCCGGATCATTTGATTCGTCCCAGTTGGCTGACAGACTGCCTGTTGGATAGCTAAAGCTAATGTCTAATGATAATCCGTCTCTAACCTGAGATATCGTTAAAGGGGTAGATGGATCAATAACAATAGTAACTCCATCAGACGAATTTACATTACTCTGGTGGCCTTGTCCATTTTCTGCTTTCACAGAGATATAATATGTATGTCCAGCAGTTAAGTTTAAACCACTAACAGTTACATCAGTATTATTTCCATTACTTGTCCAGTCTACTATATCCGTCCCTCCGATTGTTGTTCCCAAAGCATACCAGTAGAATGAAATACCACTCTCAATATCTGAAGATGCTGACCAGTTAGCCGAATAATCCCGAATTGAATAACTATTGTCTATATCAACTCCGGTTCCATCATTTATTGTTGTTATATTTGATGGAGGAGTAGAATCATAGGGTAATGTATATCCTATGATATATATATCAACGGTTTGGTTATTGACATAGGCTTGTATTCTATTATTTTCATCAAGTCCGCAAAGCCCCTGGGTCATTCCCGAATTGTATATTCCGGAATTATTTGACCGGTCATCTGTACTGCCTTTTTTTCGTATTGAGGCATAACGTCTGGCATTTTGGTCATTGTTGATTTCAAAAATAACCCCATTGGCCCTTAAGGGCAATATTCCTGATAAATCAATGTCTGTCCAAACGTTCTCAGGTGTTATGCTTACATTTATTGCGTTATCGAAGAATTCAGCCTGGGAACTAATATATCCTACTATACTGAGCCTGCCATCAGCGCCCGTTACTTTGCCTTCGAATTTTCTGTTTTGGTCCAGTCCGCAATATAGGTAGGTTGCATTTCGATATGAATAAACATTACTACCAATATCAGTACGATCATCAATGGATCCTGCTTTTCTTACACCTATATTACTATTGCCATTTATACTATATGCTTCAATAATTATCCCTTTAGTGCCTTCCGGTACAATATCACTCACATCAATTTCATCCCAAGTTCCCGTAGCTGATGGGGTTCTGTTATATCCATCGGGGAAAAATGTGACGAAATTATCAGTATATCCAAGCAGGTAAATCTTGCAAGATGCTGTCTCAATATAAGATTCAAATAACCTGTTCTCATCCAGACCGCAAAATGCATAACGATGTCCGTGATCAGAAATTCTGAATTTATCTTCCAGTGAATTTGTTGATCCGTTTTTGCGAACAGCATGCCGGCTGGCAGTTTCTTCAATACCTTCATTTACCAGCTCAAGAATTACTCCTGTAGCACCAGCAGGAACATGTGTGCTTACATCCACATCACTCCAGGCACCGGTAGTTGGATGACTAACATCTATGGCATTTGTAAAATAATGAAAACCAGAGTTTGCCTGTGAATATCCTAATTTACTTATTAAAGTTATTAAGAAGCATACCAGCATAAAACATTTTGAACGATTCAATATATTCATAATTTTTCCTTAGTTATATTCAAATTATCATTATTATTCTCATCCTATTCCACTCCAAAACCAAATATTCATGACAGATTTCTTCCTCAGGAAAAAGTAAAAGCATATTATCAGATAGTTTCACGGTCGATTTATCGCAATATTTTTTTACCATTTCAGCTTGAGTTTATAAAGTTTGTATCTAAGTATTATGAACAATCCTAATTTTAAGGTTTTCTATCACTAGTAATATACTAGTACAAAAATTCATCGATCGAGAAATCTTTAAAAATAAATTTTGATTTGAAAACACATTTGCAATACCTGTTTATTTTTAGTAAATATTATAATATGCTTATTAATTTAAAAATTTAATATACAAATGGTTAGAAGTACATAAATGAATGGCTGAAATATGTTAACAAATGGTAAAATTGTTAACGGTGGAATTATCCAAAAATTAACTTCAGCGAAGTCTCAAAAATTTGAAATTATAAAGGGTTTAATCTATTTTAACCCAATAAAGAAGGAATTACAAGTTCTACTTTAGAACCTTTACATTCACCATTTGGTTCTTTTAAATCAGTGCAAGTAAAGCTTGTATGTTTATTTTTCAAAATACCTAACAGGACAATTCTTTTTTTTGTTAATTCAATTCCATACGATTTATGTTTAGTGCTTTCCTGGCTGGCTTTCGATCTTTCAAATCCAATACCATTATCAATTATAGTGTAAACGAGATTGCCATTATTTCTATGAACTTTTGTAAAGATGTTACCTTTGTGCTTAATCTTTAAAACACCATGTTTTATTGAATTTTCTACCAAAGGTTGGATCAGAAATGAAGGAACCAGTTGTTCTTTCATATCAATGCCCGGATCGATCTCTATGGTGTAATCAAACTTATTATTCATTCTAATCTTTTCTAATTCGAGATATAATTTTAGTGCCTGAATTTCGTCTTCTAAAGCTATGATATCATT
The DNA here is from genome assembly GCA_016926235.1 of Bacteroidales bacterium. The sequence continues at coordinate 23,028 of JAFGOZ010000082.1, forward strand.
TTGTGAATTGTGCAAGTTTAACCTCATCAATTGGGCAAACTGCGATACATACTCCATCGATTCTTCTTTTTTATTGTTATAAATAAAATACTGGATAGAGTTAAGTGTATTGAAAATAAAATGAGGGTTCATCTGTTGTGCCATTAATCTTTGCCGGTAGCCATCAATCTCATTTTTCAGGTTTATTATTCTTTGTTTCTGTTTGAACCTGAAAGTAATAACTAAAAGTGTAGCGATAATTAAAGAAACAACAAATCCAAATATAGTTAAAGTACGCACTAGTTTTAACCTTTCCGTTTCATCTTTCAGTTCAGCATCCATTTGCTCCTGCTTTTTATTCAATTCATATTGCATTTTGAGATTGGCAATTTCATCGGCTTTTTGTTCATTTAAAGACGAATCATTTCGTTCAGAATATATAACATGATACTCATAAGCCTTAGTATAATTTCCCATAGCTTTATATAGTCTGCTTAGTTTTAAATATGCCCCGTTTATCAGGGAATATTCGACATCATCTTTATTTTTTATTGCGTTTAGAAAATGATCCAGGGCTTTATCGTATTGGTTTGTTTTCATGTATAGCTCACCAAAAGAAATATTGGCCCCGGTTATAATGTAAAGGTTATTTATTTTGTGTGCAATGCTATCTCCTCTTTTGAGAAAAATCATTGCACTGTCATATTGATCATGTTCTGTATAATAATCACCAATATTAATAAGACTGACTGCTTCCACTGTAGAAAAATTTGCCATTCTGGCATAATAAAATGCTAATTGAAAGTTTTTTAGAGCTTCATTATCTTGTTTTAATTCTTTATAGGACAATGCTATTACATTTGTTAACATACTAACTTGTTGATAGTTTTTTGTGGCCATTGCATAGGCTAATGCTTTTTGGCAATGAAAAATTGCCAACTCCGGTTTTTTCATTAACTGGTAGTTAACTCCAATCGTATAAAGAAACCTTATAATCTGTAAAGTGTCATGTAATTCTTCTGCGATAGGCAATCCCTGAAAGTTATAACGTGTAGATATCTCAAATGATCTTTCCCAACGGTATGCAGCTCCAAGATTCAGATAATTATTCATCAGGTCTTTCTTCAAATTAAGATTTTTCAGTATCGCATTCGATTTTTGGAGATAATAGAGCGCTGTATCAAACTTATTTTGATACATTAATACACCGCCATAGCTATTATATAGTCTGGCTAAATCAGTTACCCTGTCTTTGGGAATTATTGTAACAGCTTTATTGTAATAATATTCTGCTGAGTCGTATTGAAATTTATAGGCAAAAACTTTCCCCCGGCATCTGTAAACCCGGCTAACAAGATAAGGATCGGTAATTAAAGCTAGATAATTAATGGCCTTCTGACTATAATAAAATGCACTATCGGTATTAGTTAAACAATAGTTTTCCGCAGTTTTTAAATAATTACACAGTAATGAAGTATCTATATCTGATTTTGCACTTGCGATTAAATAAGAAATACTCAAGATACTAATAACAACCAGTTTTTTGAGGAACATAATCAGTGTATTAGTTATGCTATTGTAAAAAAGGAATTATAGAATCTGCTGTGAATACTATTTTCCCCTTTTTTCTATACTAACAAAAGTATAACCTCTTTTCTGAATATTTACTATACATGATAAAATAATTGTAATTATTTTACAAGAGCTAGATCAAATGATGACTGGAGTTTCCTCAAAAAATTCCATCAGGAAATAAAGATAATTGAAATTGGTCGTAATGGGGGGCCAATCCTACTTTTAAATTCAACAAGAACGGTTCTTTAATAAAGAATTTGCGTCCATAAGCTTCCTGATGTTTTTACCAGAAACCAAGTTCCCAAATTGGGTGTATTTTTTTTAAGGAATCTTTTTTTATTACATTTCAGATTTGAATAAAGTATAATAGATATATAGGTTATGGTTCAGCCAGATCGATACTAATTTTTGAGGAAGCACCGGTAAACAAATGTAAGATCGCATATTTTATTCTGATGAAGTTTTATTTAAACATTGCTTTGATATAAATGCTTCCATCAGACATATTCTTGACACCAATAAAAATTGATTCTTTTTAATTATTTTTGAGGCTTGTTCTAATTTATCAATTTATGACAGACCATTTCAAATCCTAAAACCAAATGCTATGAAGAACTTTATGAAAACCCTGCTTTTTATTTGCATTACCATTACCGTTGCATCTTGTAATTCAGGAAAAAATGCCGGCCAAAAAATCATTCTGACGAATAATTCATCCGTTGATCTTTTTGATAAAGCCATTACTGTAAAAAGAGATAACCTTACAATAAAAGATGAAGCCCTTTACCCTGTTATAAAGACTGAAGCGGGAGATGAAATCCCTTCACAACGGGAAGATTTGGATGGAGATGGAAACTGGGACCAGATATTCTTTGTGATTAACCTGTCTGCAAAGGAAAAAGCCAGCCTGAACCTTTCCTGGACAAAGGAAGAGCCGCAATATGTTAAACGCACCAATGTCCGTTTCGGAAAGCGTGAAAGCAAAGATAGTATAGTAAAACCACAAACATCTGAAGTATTATATGCAAACAAAGTGCATAAAGCCCTCGGATACCAGCCCTACCAAACGGATGGTCCCATGTGGGAAAATGACAAGTGCGGCTTTCGCCACTATTTTGACGGACGAAATGCCAATGACTACTATGGTAAAAAAGTAGCTTACATTACCCCTGACACTGTAGGCATTGGTCCTAATGGTGAAGTGTACGATAATTACCATGTAATGGCTGACTGGGGACGTGATGTGCTTTCTGTTGGAAATTCAGTGGGTATTGGAGGCTTTGGTCTTATAGTTGGAGATAGCATAGCCCGTCTGGGTATTACTAATGATGATACCTTAAATAATATTGAAAAATCAACATTTAAAATTGTTGAGAATGGCCCTGTACGTTCCATCATGACCTTTGATTATGAAAACTGGAAGGTGGCAGACCGTACATACCAGGTACATGAGAAAACAAAGATATGGCCGGGTATGTATGCATATAAAAACAAAGTTGAGATGAGCGGTCTTAAAGGTGACGAAACATTATTGGTAGGACTTGTTAACAGGGATACAGATGAGGATCTCGTTGAATTAAACGTGGAAGACAAGTTCATCGTATTGTACACACACGACAAACAAACCTATGACAAAACATGGTACCTGGGACTTGCCCTGATACTTCCTAAAACAGAATACTTAGGATATGGTGAAGCAGGGAAAGAAACCGCTGTTGCCACTACCTACTATGCCAAAATGAAGATTAAAAATGATACTCCCGTCAGCTATTATGCTGCCGGATGCTGGGAAATATCCGATCCTCAGTTTGCGGATTCACTGTTTTTTGAGAACTATATTGTTGACCTGGCAAAACAACTGGGGGCTGAGGTAAGTGTTGAAGTGGAATAGCAGATAAGGGCTGTTAGCTTTTAGCTGTGAGCTATTGGGAGCAATGAGCCAGGAGCTAATAGCCTTTTTTTAGCAGCTCTGTGATATTGTAACATAACACCGTCCTCAACGACTTTCCGGCTCATCAATTGTACAAATAATCCACCTGCCGGAACCCCTGTAATATTCAATGGCCATTTTTTCCTTTTTGCCATCACTAAAATAGAACTTACCATCATTTTCTATCAGAAAATTGGTATACTCGTAGTTTAATGGATTTTTAAAGTACGATTTTAACATGACATCCAAATGTTCCAGGCTTTCCAACCTGTCTTTTTCTGCCACCCATCTTAAATAACAATATGGTTCATCTTCAGAATTCATATTCTCACACCAATACTTAATATAAACATCCTGGCGTCCATCTACTTCATTAACATCTGCATCATAAATATTAGTATCCGGAAAAATCTTCTTAAGTATATACATAGCGCCATAGCCATAAAATATTTCCTGGAATACCAGGATAGAATCATTCGTTTCTCCATCAAGTACTTCTTTGATTTTAAAAGTAAAGATGAAGGAATTATGAACCTTCCCCGTGCTTCTTACATTTTGAATTTCAGCCAATACCGTAATGTATTCCCTTGAATTATTGTCCTGACCAAACAAGGAATAAGAAAAAATCAAAAAGAGGAAAATTAAAACAGGTTTTTCAGGTATTTTCATTTGTTCTATAGATAAATCATATAAAAATATAATCTTTATACTAAAGTTACTGTTGCTAAAGATATCAATTTTCATCTTATTTTCTAATAAAAGCATTTTGTGTATTAGTTTTTGGCTTTTTAGTGGCAAGAGCTAAATGATAATGACAAGTAGCTTTTTACCTCCTTATATTTAGAATAACAAAGACAATATACCAATCATTCTGACAATGTGTTTTTATCCTTGTAAAGAGAGATTGAATAATCCGGATTGACAACAAAAGTAAATGATTTCATATATTCCGGGATAGTAGCTGCTTTATCTGAAAACGGCCTGTCTAAATCATTTAGACCTTCACCCGGATCGGGAAGTTTCAGGTTGATATAAACAGGGATTGGAAGTATATTCTCAAATTCAATGGTATAGCATAAAACAGTGCGATATGCTGTTCCTTCATTATTATGTGCGGATCCTTTATTATCGATGTCGCTCAATGTATTGTATTCTTCCATTTCCCTAAAACGTCTGAAGACAACTCCTGAAATAGTGTCCCGGGGTGAAATTTTTCTTAATAGTTCTGATCTTAGTATTTCCTGTTTAGTCGCATAGAATTCATTATAATGCTTTACCATTTTTTTTACGGATAAACTGCTTACTACGATTACTAAGCCTATGACAAAGAAAACTATTATTAGCACCTTACCTAAAGATAAGCCCACAATTTTGGAAAATTGAATCCGCACCTGAGAATGGGATAACTTATCAGGCATCTCCTTCATCCTGATATATTCCCTGGCAAGGGCAAATAAAATCATATATACAAAAATCAGCATAAGGGAACCAATGATTATTTGCACCAGGTATCCGGTTAGGCTATATGTCTCCATGCTTTGATAGAACTTTGAAGAAGGCCGTTTATATAACAATATCACGTCAAAGGTTTCTGTAAATGTGCCGGCAGGAAGCGGTGGTAACCCCAGCAAATATGTTTTATATGTATTCTGGTCAGGATCATATAATCTGGCCTGGTATCCTTCGTCACGATACCCTGATAATCCACCTGTATGATACTTCCTCATTTCGTAAACATGTACAGGCATTTTAAAAAAAGTATATAAAAACGTGAAAGAAATAATGTACAAAAATATACCCATTACAGGCACTAACTTAAACGACTTAGGAATACTGGTTTGAAATGCCCAGGACAGGACAGTAAACATATTGATATTTGTAAGCTTGCCAAATAACTTTAACAGATAGTAACCGCATACGATCAGCAGGATTATAAAAAATAATAACCGAAACACAAACATAGCGGATAATTATGCAACAAAACTAATCCAAAATATTCATCAGAATTGATATAATCTTTTTTATTTCAGATTATCAAATGGATTTATATTAAAGACCATTTCAATAAAACCTGCAAGCAGGAATTTAGTACACTGGTTTCTATGAGAGAATTTTATAAGCCCCGTGCAAACATAACAACTGTCAGCACTATGATTAATCAGATTCATATGATTTTTGTGATTTATTTCTCTTACCAATCATATGAATCATAAAAATCAAACAAATCACAGTGCAGATAACTGCCACCAAACAACCACTGCTCTTATGGCGCAACAATTAGCCATGTCCTGCCGATTATTCCAGCCATATAATTCTTCCCAGCATTACTTCCATTTAGCAATCTTTCCAAAGTTACCAATTCCCTTCATATTCCCTAATGCAAAACAACTGTCTGCACTATGATTTATTTGATTTGTATGATTATTCACCGCCAGTTGGCGGTTCATGAGCTCCGCTTTGCTCCGGTTTTTGTGATTTATACTTTTTATTGCTCAGTCTTTTAAATGCTAAGCTTCTCTCACCAAAATTAATTAACAGGCCTATCTCCAGATTATAAGCCTCCAGGTAATTGATAGCCTGTGCAAAATGCACATCTTCTAATTTTGTTAAAGCTTTAATCTCTACCGATATTACTCCTTCAACGAGAAAATCAACACGTCTGGTGCCTATTAGTTCATCTCTATAATAGATAGGCATTTCAAATTCCCTCTTAAATTCTATTTCCGCTTCCCTCATTTCAATTTCAAGCGCACGCTGATAAATTACTTCCTGAAAACCATTCCCCAGAATCCCATGCACATTCATTGCACACTTAATAATACGCCCTGTCAATTCCGAATATTTATACTTCTCATTTATCATTGCTAATCATATAAATCACAAAAATCAAACAAATCACAGTGCAGACAATTGCCGCCAAACAAACCCTAACCTAAAACCCTGACAATTAGCATTAATCCGGCCTAAGCGACTATCCATTTGCCTTCTTATGGAAAATAATCTTCAAATCCTTGAAACGTATGATAATTACCATTATAAAAGCTATCCATCCTGTTAATGTCATAACAGTGGACAGATTTAAAATAGAATGAGAGAACCCTCTCACATAGAAATAATCCAAATGGGCATATGTTTTCTCTCCGTTGGAAAAAATGATTTTATCTAGATAATTTCCTATCCAGCCGAATACTACAAGTGCGGATGAATACTTATACCATTTATTTACCGAAACAAACTGGATCCTTATAAATAATATCATAAATGTTACTTGTAGTACCAATCGGATAATACCCAAAATATTTAACGAGGCAAAACCAAATGCTGCACTGTTGGTTTGGATCCTGCATAACTCTATAAAGCCATGTAATAATGCTATCCTTTGGTATTGATGTAACTTGCTTATTATAATATATTTTATAAGCAGATCGACTATTATTAATATTAATACCAATAGAAAGAATTTCTTTGTTACATATTTGAACCTGTTCATATCTCTATCTTTTTATCATTATCCCTAAAGTTACCATTTCCCACCATATTTCCAAACCCAAAACAACTGTCAGCACTATGATTAATCAGATTCATATGATTTTTGTGATTTATTTCTCTTACCAATCATATAAATCACAAAAATCAAACAAATCACAGTGCAGACAACTGCCACTAAACAACCACTAACATTTTAGCGCAGCTATTAGCAATGTTTTACAAATCAAGCCTAGCTGTGTTTCACCTTTTTAACTACTTTACGCTCCCATATCGATATCTGTTCTACAATATGATCAGGATTATTATAAAATTGTCTCGTGATATTAAAATAGTACTCCTTATCTTCATATTGAATTAAGTACTTTTTAAAATTTTCATCCTCACTTACTAATTGGTAATTATTCAAATCATCGGCCAGTTCTGTCAATATTTTAAATTCATCATATGTGTTGTTCCAATTAAAAGTCAATTTAATATCACTTTTCGTTATCATATGCACCCTGGTGATATTAGAAACACTAGACGAAGATACTTTAACATCGGTATAGTAATAACTAACACCCAATATCGAATCGCCCTTGTATTCACTTTTAAATTTCCCAGGATCTCCATACTCCGTGTAATCTTTCATTAGTATCTCAAAATCGTCCATGCTCATTTTAAATAAATCAATAATTTGAAATACAGAAGGATTAAGAATTTTATAATCCTCACTTACAGATAGCCGATTTATAGATACTTGCCCATAAATAACGCCTGCAAAAATTATAGCATGAATAATTAAAATCAATCTTTTTCCCATTTATCCTTTTTAATAATAGTTTAATCCGCACCTCATACATGAAACAAAAGAACGCCCAGCGGAGTGACTATTTAAAATCCCGCAATTATTTCGTTGTCATCATCAATCTTTGACTGATCGGATGGCCCTAATTCTAATTCCGCAATGATCTTTCCCTTCATGGATTTCAGGTATATAAAAAATATAAATATAATACCCGCCATCGCCAGAAATATCAAATCTCCTGTAATCAGGTACACAACAATTGCAAAAAACGAATTTCCCTGAAGAAATGACAGCCGAACTAACAAGGCACCTCTGTACTCCGCCATTTTTTGAACCAGGTTGTTGTTATTTTTTATATTCCTGAGACTATTTTTATACTTTATCCAACCTATAATAATACCCATAAATATAAAGACTGGTACAACATACAAAAATATGTCCCTTAATGTATCATCCGGAGTATAACCCGTGAATGTATTTAAATAATATGCTGCGGCAGATAAGCCTGCCTGCCCTCCAATCATTGCAAAATAAATGATTGAAAGTGACCGGAAGTATTGAGTTGAATTTTGTTTTTGTGTTGCCATACTTTACTATTTAAAATATACAATATATCATTTAGTACCTTACCCAAAGTTACCAATTCCCGCCATATTTCCTAATCCAAATCAACTGTCAGCACTATGATTTATATGATTCATATGATTTTTGTGATTTATTTCTCTTGCTAATCATATAAATCAATTAAATCATACAAATCACAGTGCAGACAACGGCCACCAAACGACCACTGCTCTTATGTTACCAATTCCCGCCATATTCCCTAATATTGCCAGCCATTGGCTTTTAGCTGTTAGCTTTTGGCAGCAAGGGCGCGGTGCTTCGTGCTATGAGCGGACGTAGTCAGAGACTACGCCCAACGGGAGGCCATTAGCTTTTAGCTTTTGGCTATTAGCAGCAAATGCTTTAGACAATGTGCGGACCAATTTATAGATTCTCATTTGCCAAACAATATTGATAACCCGATTGCCAAGCCAACTAAAATAACAAACACTATAAACCATATCAAACAATTTCTTAAGTCAGGCTTTGGTGCTCTGGGTTTAAAATCAGTTAATGGTTTATATTTCTCACTTGTAAAGGGCATAAATAATATAAATTATAGTTACCAATTCCCAACATATTTCCAAACCTAAAACAACTGTCTGCACTATGATTAATCTGATTCATATGATTTTTGTGATTTATTTCTCTTGCTAATCATATGAATCATAAAAATCA
>JAFGOZ010000643.1 GCA_016926235.1 Bacteroidales bacterium
CATCGAAGATACAATCCTTTAATTGGAGAATGGGTTCTTGTTTCTCCTCACAGGGCAAAACGGCCCTGGCAGGGACAGGTTGAAAAACCAACGGAAGAAAAAAGACCCAAATATGATCCAAATTGTTACTTATGCCCTGGCAATAAAAGAGCTGGCGGAAAAATAAATCCAAATTATTCTAACACATTTGTGTTTAATAATGATTTTTCGGCATTACTGGAAAATATCCCAGATGGAATAGTTGAAGAAAATGAACTGATCAAAGCTCAAAGTGAAAAGGGTATATGCAGGGTAATTTGTTTTTCTCCGAGACACGATCTCACTATACCCGAAATGGATGAAAATGACATCGTAAAAGTAATTAAATTATGGATTGATCAGTATGCGGAGCTTTCCAAAAAGGAGTATATAAATTATATACAAATATTCGAAAATAAAGGAAGCATAATGGGATGCAGTAATCCGCATCCGCATGGCCAGATTTGGGCGTCTTCTTCTGTCCCTGATTTACCAATGAAAGAAAGTGCTTGTCAAAAAGAATACTATGATAAACATCATTCTACTTTATTGAATGACTATTTAATTTTGGAATTAAATAAAAATGAAAGAATTCTTATTGAAAACAACGATTTTATTGCCTTAATTCCTTTCTGGGCTGTGTGGCCTTTTGAAACTATGATAATTTGCAAAAAACCTGTCCAAAATATTACCCAATTTAATGAACAGGAAATAATATCATTTGCTAATATTTACAAACAACTAACAATAATTTACGATAATATATTCGAAGTCTCATTTCCTTATTCAGCAGGAATACATCAATCGCCTTGCGACGAAAAAGAATACCCCGAATGGCATTTACACATGCACTTTTATCCTCCACTATTACGTTCGGCAACCATTAAAAAATTTATGGTAGGTTACGAAATGCTTGCAACTCCGCAAAGAGATATAACTCCCGAAATATGCGCAAAAAGATTAAAAGAGTTACCGGATAAACATTATAAAAGTATTAAATCTTAATTAGTTTCTTAAAAAAGGCATTGCCATTTAAATCATTAAATTTTAAGATATTGGATCGCTCTTTTTTTGGTATTTTTTTCGATCTTAAAGTCTTTTTCTTAAAATTTCAGGTTTAGGTTAATATTTATAAAAATAATATAAGAAGCATTATGGTTATTATTAATATTGCTCCAAGCAATATTTCAATAATTATTAATTGCTTATTATTAAATAAGTTCTTTTTATGCATCTATCTTTATTTAAACAAATAATTAGGTTTCTAAAAAATATGTAAACATGTAAAACAAAGTTGAAATTCCGGAGTATTTAAATTTCTACTTTTATCAATCATATGTATCTTTTAATGGAAAGAAATTATTTAGCTCAAAATTATATCTAATTACAAAATTTAATTACACTCCAATAATGAAAAATATTCTTCCTACAATATCCGAAATGTATGCTTAAATGTTTATAAAATAAATTTTAAACCATTGAGGATGTCTAAAAAGTCTTAGATATAAGAAATTGCTACAAAAACTCAAAGGCTCAAAGATACACAAAAATTTAAATATCAGTATATTAAGATTTAGTGCATCTTTGTGTTTTTGTGCCTTAGTGGCTAAAAATTGACTTTTTTGACAACCTCATTGGTTTTACATTAAAGATAAATTGAAAAATTTATTACCAGCCGGGGTATTGTTCCATTTTGCCTCCGCTTAATGTGATTTCCCTTTCCGGAAGCGGCTGAAACTCATTCTGGCCTCTGGTATATGTTATTTCATCTCCACTCTCATTAGTTCCGTTAAGCAAATCATAAGCTATGTTCCAGCGCACAATATCAAACATACGTTGTCCTTCACAGGCGAATTCTACACGCCGTTCGTGTCTGATATCATCAATGGTTACATCGCTGGTTATCTCTGCCGGAACACCTGTTGTTCCGCACATGCGTGCTCTTTCCCTGACTTTATTGATATAATCCCGTGCTTTACCATTCTGGTTAAGCATCAGGGCTGCCTCAGCTGCAATCAAATATACATCCGAATACCTTATTAATCTGATATTCTGCGGTGCTGTTGGCCAGTCATTAACTTTACTCAACCAGTCTTCGTCTCCGCATTCCCATTTTCTTTGATAAGTATTCGTAACACTATGCGAAAATGATATGGGATACCTTGCACCACCTTGTACCTCAACAGAATCACCACTGCCTTCATATGCCATAGTAGTACTCAAGCGGGGATCTCCGGCTTCAAATTCTTGAAGTAAATCTTGGGTAGGAAGCCCAAGTCCCCACAGGTTAGTTGATAAATCCTCTCCATCAACATAGCAATACCGCGCGCTTGTCCATTTTGCCAGTGCATTGCCACGTGATACATTATAACCAAGACCGGGTTCGGTAAGGCACGTGATTTCAAAAACACCCTCCGGACAAAAATCACCCTGGGTAGTAAAAATATACCTGAATCCGTCACACTGAGGCCCACGCCACGTATTATACTTGCTTCCATCAATACCAACCAGTTGATATTTGCCTGAGTTAATTACTTCTTCGGCATAAGAAAGGGCCTCATCCCAGCGTATTGTCATAAGGCTGAAACGCTCATCCTGCCCGTTATAATAATATGCATAAGATGATTCGTACAGGCACATACGGGCCAGCAATGCCTGGGCGGAAGCTTTTGTTGCACGCCCCAGCTCCCATTCGCCTGCACCTCTTTCGGGCAATATTTCTATGGCATCTTTCAAATCCTGTTCTATTAAATTATAAATATCTTTCAGGTTAGCCCTTACCTGTTCATATTCGCTTGATCCTACCGTATGATCAATAAGCGGCACTTCGCCGAATACTATAGTCAGATAAAAATAATTGATAGCCCGTATAAATTTAGCTTCGGCAATCCGTCTGTCGAGTAAAACATTGTCCTCTGTTGATTTAAGATTTTCTTTAATATCAGGAAACCTCTCAATAGCAACATTACATAAAGTAATTGCTTTCCAGAGCGTTCCATATGTTTCTTCAAACATTACATCTGTTTTATTTGATGCAAGTCGGTTAAAGTTTTCAAATTCAGGTACTTCATTTACAAAATCCCCTCCGGCTTCAGCATCATCGGAAGGAATATCGCCAAAACCCATTATCAGGTTCCTGTCCCATGCAGCAACATTATTAAACTGTGAATAGCATGCTGTAATTGCCTGGTCAGCATGCTCTAACTGAGTATAATATGAGCCTGAATTTTCAATAGCAGGGGGTTTAGGAGAAAGGAATTCTTCGCTGCAACTGATGGTGATTCCCATAAGCAGCATAACTAAATAGCTTAATATATTGTTTTTCATACTATTGACTTTTAATAATTAGAAAGTTAATGTTAAAAAGTAATGTTTGCACCAAAATAATACATGCGGGTAACAGGATAAACACCTAAATCAACACCCATTTCAAGTACATCTTCGCCCGGATTTTCAGGCTGTTTGCCTGCAACATCCGGACTGAAACCCATGTATTTTGTGAGTGTGAATAGATTTTTAGCACCGGCATAGATCCTGAATTGCTGTATGCTTATTTTTGAAGTTATTTTCTCCGGTATGGTATACCCGAGTACTAAATTACGTAATCTTAAATAAGACCCGTCTTCAATATAAAAAGGCCTGAGTTTATTATAATTTTCAGGTTTATTCGATGGCAAATCAGTATCATGATTCTGAGGAAGTATAACAACTTCTTCTCCTGTTAATGTATACCTTATTATATCTTCCTTAACATAACGATTTGTAAATTCTTCTGCCCGGTTTCCCTGTCCCTGGTGATAATAAAGAAACTGCTTTGTTCCGTTAAGTATTTTGTTCCCGATTGTGCCGTTAAAAAACGCTGATAAATCTAGTCCTTTGTACTCCAGATTTATTGTGAAACCATATATCAGTTTCGGAATAGGGCTGCCCAGAACTGTTCTGTCATTAATTGTTAATTTACCGTCGCCATCAAGATCAGCATAACGTACGTCGCCTGGTTCAGCTTTTTCTTGCATGTATGTAGTATCGCCAGTTGTTTCATTAATACTATAAGGTTGATTAATTATAACCGTTTTGCCTTTTTTTTCTATTGTCGGATCGTCTAAAGTAAATAAACCTTCTGTTTGATAACCGTAAAACTGGGCAACAGGGCCTCCTTCATATGTCAGGCTTGTTGGCTGAAGCAAATGCACCCTGCCTTTCAGCAATGAATCTTCAGCTAATTCCAATACTTCATTTTTAATTCCTGTGAGATTGAGATCAATATATCCTGTAAGCTCTCCTTCTTTTTTCTTGGCACTGATTGTGACTTCATAACCTCTGTTGCGTACGCTTCCGATATTTACTTCAGGGTAATTTTTAGACAAATTGGAACCGACATAAGTTCCTGTATGCATAGGCGTTTCTTGTTGTATAATCATGCCATCATTCACTTTGTCGAAAAAGTCGGCTGTTATAAACAAACGGTTCTCGAAAAAGCCTAAATCCACACCAAGATTTGTCATATTTACCTTTTCCCAACTGAGATCCGGATTTGCGATTTGTGTGGGTCCTTTTCCTGTAGTACTTATTTCATTATTAAAGGAGTATCTATACTGGGCTATAGCCTCAACTTTTGGAAGGTACGGGAAACCGGTTCGTGCATTGGCTCCCGTTTGACCGTAACCGAAGCGTATTTTACCAAAGTTAATGAATTCATTGTTTTTAAGGAAATTCTCTTCTGAGAACTTCCAGCCCAGAGAAAATGACGGAAAAGTACCCCATTTATTATTTGGACCGAACTTACTTGACCCATCACGTCTGATATTAATAGAAATTAAATACTTTCCCTTGTAATCGTAATTTAACCGTGCAAAATAAGCTTCATTGTTTTCAATTTCTGCCCCACCAGTTATGAATTGAGCCGTGGAGCTGTCATTAGTTGATTGTATAAAATATAACATCCAGGGATCATCGCTGGCCATTCCCAACCGGGTGCCTCCAATATCATAGGTTTTCAATTCACTAGCTTCATGTCCTCCCATAATCAAAAAATTATGAACTCCTCCAAATGAATTATTGTACTGGATAATGTTCTGAACATTATATGTCAATGTCCTGCTCATATTTTGAATAAGCCTGTCCTCTGACCTTTCATGAACTTCAGATGCCCAAAATTTACCTTCATATTCTTTTAAATCATAAAAAGTTAATTCACCCGCAAAACGGTTTATAACATCCAATCCCTTAATAATATTTATCTTTAATCCGAAGTTGCCATTAAAATAATTATTCTTTTCTGTCCGGTCCATCATATCGAGATTGACTACCGGGTTTTCCACCAGAAAAGGTGAACGAGACCATGTGCCATTAGTATAATCTGGTACCGTAGGATCCATGACTAAAGCCTTAAATAAAGGATTCCAATAATATTGATGCCATTTCCATTCCTCAAAACCTTTGCCTACGGTATTAACATAATTAATTTTTTCATCAATGGTAAGACGTTTTAATAACTTATGTTCTGAATTAATCCTGAATGTAAATTTCTGATAATCGGTGTTTCGTACAATGCCTTCCTGTTTATTGTAACCTGCACTGGCTAAGAAACTGGAAAACTCATTGCCACCTGAAAATGAAAAATCGTAATTTTCAACAGTAGAAGAATTAAAAACAATGTCCTGCCAGTCGTATGTTTCAAGATTATCAAGGTCTAATTTAATTGTATCCTTTATGGTCGGAGTTGAACCATCTGACAGCACTCCTAAATAATCCCAGGAATCCATTAATTCAATTTTACTAATGGGAGATTCTACCCCTCTGTAAATGTTTAAATTAGCGGTTAACTTTCCCGGTTTGCCTTGTTTTGTAGTAATCAATATTACTCCGTTTCCTCCTGTTGAACCATAAATTGCAGCTGTTGATGCGTCTTTCAGAACTTCAATAGATGCAATATCATGTGGATTAATGTTATTCAGATTATCTGATGGAACACCATCAATAATAATTAATGGTTGTGTTCCGTTAATTGAGCTTATACCGCGTATTTGAATATCAGCAGATTCGCCCGGCCTGCCTGATCTTTCAGTAATCTGAACACCTGCTGCCTGTCCCTGCAATGCATGGTCTATAGTTGCAAGGGGTGTCTTTCTGAGTTCATCACCTGAAACGCTTCCGACGGCTCCAGTTAAATCACTT
Source organism: Bacteroidales bacterium (assembly GCA_016926235.1). The sequence continues at coordinate 6,196 of JAFGOZ010000643.1, forward strand.
TTTTTCTGAACACCATATCCTACAACAACAACTTCATCCAGCCCGATTACATCTTCCTCCATTGCCATATCAATTACGGTTGCATTATTTACCGGGGCTTCCTTGGTTGTGTAGCCCATAAAGCTAAAGACTAAAATTCCGTCAGGAGGAACAGATAGTAAATATTTACCGTCAAGATCGGTAATTGTTCCGACCCTTGTGCCCTTTATTAAAATAGACACACCCGGCAAAGCTTCACCGGATTTTGCATCAGTCAC
>JAFGOZ010000644.1 GCA_016926235.1 Bacteroidales bacterium
GCCACAAAAAGTAACCAAAAAAGGCATACGGCCTGAACTCACTCCGTCTCGTACCTCGACTTCGTTCAGACAGCAGGCCGTCTCAATTTGGTATTTGTTATTTTGCTCCGCAATCGTTGTAGCAATGTAATTGGGCTTATTATTGTTCAAACATTTTGCAAATCTTGTGCCTTAATAACTATCACGAACAGCATTAGAAGGTACAACACCCTTGAAGCAGCATGATCCGCCTCTGAGAAAAGGCGCCTGCCTGCCGGAGCGGCAGCGCAGGCAGGTGAAGAAAATCAATGAATGTTGGCGAAGCCACTTATATCAGGTTATCAAGAAAAGCTGTCTGAGCATCGATTCCTGCGATGCGAGTTCTTTTCTTATAGGTAATGTTCATTGATTTTTAGCCTTTTATCAGCAGCAGCGGCGTTTCCTGCCTACCGGCAGGCAGGTTGGTTACTTTTGGCGCTGTAGCCAAAAGTGACAAAAGGGGATTCGGGGCGAAGCTCCGGACGCCTGCTGACGATGTAGAGACAATACAACAAGTCAGATAAAATTTGGTACTAAATAATTCAGGCTTTTGTAGCTCGCTTGGTTCATAAGATTGCTTCGAGTAGTTCAGCTTTAGGGAAAATTGACAAGGGCCGTTAGGCAATCCAGGCAATCCTGTTGAGGCATGAGCGAAGATTTTTCAATTTTTGTGCAAAACTTTCACGACCAGGAGGATAACGAAAGAAATTTTTAATTACATTTGAAAGGCAACAGTAAACAAGAGTACCGGTACGCCGGTACCAACCTAGGGTTAATTCGCAGTTAAGGGAGCAAGGGAGTATGCGGTAAGCACACAAGGAACGAGTTAGGAGAGAGGAGCATGCATCGCACGCATTCAGCGCAGCAGCGGGATTTCAGAAAAAAACTGTGTGATTAAGTGGCACGAAGTGTGCAGTTTGGGAAGCAATGACCAGATCCGTTGAATAATTCTTAAACGTTTATTTGAGACTTACAAAACAAATCTTTATAAATCTACTCTGGCTATATGCGAAATATACTTACCTGGGGTAATTTTATTGAATTGTTTGTATGCTATTTTAAAAGAATCCTACCATGAAAATTGCAGTTTTATTGATATTAAGTTTACTTCCCCTATTATGTTTCGGACAAAAAAAAGGGAATTTAAAATGACTCAAAATATTGGACGCCAAACAGCTGAGCCAACCTTTGTAATTGTAATAGATACATCTCAGATTATTGTTGATTATAGGACAGTTGAGAGAATAAATAAGAAATGGATTAAAGAAATTAGAGTATTAAAGGACAGCGAATCACAAAAGATATATGGGCATCAGAATGGAGTAATTTTGGTTTTTATAAAAAATCGATATAATAATAAACTATTGAGTTTGATTGCAGATCAAAAATAAAACAGCATACAACATGCGGTCATACGCAATTGCCGGGCCGAAGGGTTGCTAATATTTGTTCTTTTGGCTATCTTTAGGGTAACCAGACAAGTGAGCGCTCACGAAACGGCAACTGCGCATACCGCCGACCGATAGCGGTTATTTTGAGAAATACATTGGTATTACGATAATATAATAATAAATATGAAATTACCATCAAGATACGAAGATTTAGCAGAATCATACAAAGGAAGAATTCTCCCTGATAATCAATTAATTCAAATTGTAAAATCAGCAGAGAAATCAATAAGAATTAATGGAGGAATTAGATTTTTGCCAATATATGGAGAAAGTGGATCTGGAAAGAGTTGTTCAAGTATTGAATTGAAAACACATCTACCCCAAACACATACTTTTATTCTGACACAAACTGAAATAAGTAATAAGACAAATCTTCTTGAAAGAATTATAGAAGAGAATAGGTTCCATTCTAATAAAATATTAATACCAATTATTGATCAGTTTGAGGAGAATGTTTCAGGAAAAGAAAAGATACCGACCCAATTCATAGAGTTTATAAGCTTATTTGATAGAAATGAATTGAGACAAATTCCAACTGTTTTTATATGGCTAACTACTAATCGTAACTTTCAACAGTCTCTTGTAGAAGCAACTTCTAGAAATAAACGAATATTAATATCAAATAATTTTGAAGTTAAAGGACCAGAGAAAAGATTTTGGACACAGATCATTAAGGATACCTTTTCAATCCACAATCATGAGAAAGAATTGTCGGATTATTTAATTATTGATAATGACATAGATGAATTTGTCCTTAGAAATAATACGCTTGGTAAAACAATTGAATTAGTCAGTGAAAAGCTTGCTGAACATATTGACGAAATTCAAGATTTGTTTGAGTACAAAGTAATTTTATTCTGGCCAGTTTCTGATTCTGTAAGAAATCAAAGAGTAATTCAATTTTCCCGCCCACGAGAAGGTTATAAACTTGACTGGGAGGCATTTTATAGAGAATTATCTTCCGATGAAAGAAAGCAATTGCCCTTAGATGTTTACAATAGAACTCGTTTATATTTTGATATAAGAATTGTTCCTTTCCGTGCCGCTGATATGCATAGATTATTTTTAGATCTGGATAATGAAAAGACTTTATTAGGAAAAACGTATCTCACAAGATTTCAACACACACACTTTTTTCATATTCTGAGTGATAATTGGGAGAAATATAAATACAATCCAGTGAGAGAGCGTGAGTCAAAGAGAAGTAAAGAGGCTGAGGAATGGTATAAATCTGTTACTACTGTTCCAACAAAAGTAGGTCGACGACTAGCAAAAGTTATCTCCTCTTTAGGTTATGATGCAAAACATGAGGTTGATCTTGCTTCAGAATATAGTACTGTCAGAGCAGATGTTTTTATAGATAAATCTGCGCCACCAAAGTCAAAATTAATTATTGAACTTAAGGTTTTTTCGGCTGATAATACAATGCCTTCCACTATTAAAGAACAAATTAAGGTGACTTTAAGACGACATGCACTATTTGCTGGATTCATGAAAAAAAATTAAAAACAACCGCTAATCGAGTAGACTGCTCCGTCAGAAAAACTAACGGGGAGAGCCTCTCACATGACACTTCTTAAGTGCCATATATTCAGCGGTTCAATAAATGGAGAAATGATCAGAATTGATATAGTGCTAAGTGACAAATGTGTATCTTATTTTTTAAAGCGAGACATTTTTAGTTGTGAAGATAAGAAAGTTATATATTGATCAGATTTATCTAGACTCTCTGCATACCCTTCTTGCTCGAGAGGGTCACTTGCAATATGACTTTAGTGGAGTACCATTAAATAGTAGTACTATTAATAGTCTAACAAATCGGAAGGCCATTTTTAAAGAAAGACTATTAGTTTTATTGACATTATTCGAGGAAATAGATTCATTTTCCAGTATATATGATATTTCTATGTTAAAGAATGTGGGTTTATTAAGTGATAATAGTCTACTAAATATTCATCATCATAACGATTATCCCGACTTAAAACAATCAACAGGTTTAAATCTGAATGATGTATTGGAATATTGCCATCTCCAATCTATTAATTTAATTGATCTAAATAGAAGAAAAACATTAAGTTGGTTAGCCCAAAATGAATTGAACTTTGAGACATATGGATTTAGTATATCTGAGATAAATAAGTACTTTAAAGTAGCATTATTAGATATAAAATCAAATTATAGAAATCGTTATGATTCAGGTCTTTTATTCACTGGAGCATATGAGGATGTTATAAGCAATGTGGATATTTTAATCGATAATCTACAGTATTCACTCTATTATTCAATTTTAGAGAATTCACCTTTTGTTTCTGGCCTTTTTTCAAATTTACATGAAAGCTCTCGTTCACATAACATTGGGAAGTTGATTGATGATTTCTACTATTTAGCCAGAACAAAACTTACAGATGAAATAATGTATCTACCAAATCCCCAAAATTTAACTCAAGTTTTCAAACTTCGTGAGAGAAAAGAATTGCATCGTTTTCGTAAGATACTTGGCCTCTGGTTGGATGAATTGTTGAAAGGAGATGAATTTGCCGAGAAGAAGATCAGATTAGATTTGAAAAGGGCAAATAGAGAACTAAGAAGATTAGAATATTGGAAGGAATATTCAAATTCTCCGATCAATTTTACAGTAAACTCTATTGGTGGACATATTCCAATTCTTTCGAATATTTTAACAGCCATTTACACTATTTCTGGTCTATACGAAAGATGGGTTAGTAAAAATTATAACTGGACAATGGTTTTGAAATAATTCAGCACCCAATAGATAGGCCTCTGAACTGTCTGAAAGACCCAGTGAGGAGTCTGCCTTAGCTTTGCATAATATTGAATAGTAACTCAGATATATCACACAGCAAACAATGACAAAGCTTATTCTTTCCATACTCCTCCTCCTATACCTACCCCAGGAGTTTACAGCAAAGGTTATCAAAATAACCGACGGGGATGTTGATGATGAATTTGGGTTATAAAGAAAATATATTTACCATTGGTAACGATGCAAATTATTCGCACTAATTGTAGAAAATGAAATACGGGCAAAATAGAAGGTATTTTTGGAATTATAATAGTAAGGTGTTTGACAACGTTATTAGGCCTTATAATTTGACTAATAAACGCCTAATACCAGAGGTGATAAATAGTCTTAAAAGACTACATTTTAAATTTGGGCACAATAAAATTATAATAGATCTAGAACAAATTGAAAAAGTATTTCCTTATCCTACTGTTCCAATTGCCGGATATATTCATTATTTTAGGAGTGAATTGAACGTTAATATTGAATTTGTAAATGTCCCGACATATCTAAGAAAAATTCATTTTTTAAGTCCAGATGCAATAGATAAAACTACAACAGGGCTAGTGTTATGTTAACTGTTAAATGACGGATATAATCTTTTTAATTTTATTCTTGCATCTTTATTTGTAAACTGCCAATTTATTTTA
>JAFGOZ010000645.1 GCA_016926235.1 Bacteroidales bacterium
AACGGTGGCAATATGACCAGTGGCGGAATGCGGGTGACATCCCTGTCAACCGTTACAAACCTTGCTGCGGGGCAGACACTTTCAAATTACCACTACGTCCGCCATTGGTTATATTGCGTGTTACCAACCGTTTTTTATTCATTTATTAATTTGCAATGTCTAATTCTGTTCCTGTTTTACTCCTGTTTACTTCAATTGAATCTAGTTGTTGAAGAATAATTTTATTCTCCACTTTGATTGAATCCTCTTTTGGATTATTTATAACAACTTCAAATGGAGGTTGCGGAATGTTATTGACTATAAGAGGAACAACTATCGCCAATGTTGCTAAACCAATTGATATTACAGAAAAAACTCTTGCCTGGTTGGATGATTTTCTTGTATCTACTAATTCAAGATAGTCAACGTATTTAGCTAAAGATTCTCCACGTAAATATGATTCAGAACTATTCGCAGAGTCAAATTTATCTAAATAGTCTGGTTTTGTTTGCAACACCGGGTTTCCTGACTGTGTATGATTTACAATAATTTTTTCAGCATATTTATTATAGAAATTAGAATAAAACCAGATTAAAAAGTTTAGTTCAGAGTCCTTGCTCGGAAATTTAATATTCAATTCTTTTTTTACTTCATTGAATACTATTCCTCTAGTTCCTTTTGTATATCCAAGTTTGAGAATGTCAAAATGAAAACTTTTCATGCTTCTTGATTAAATGTCATATTACATTTCGGTTTTGTTCAAAATGGTTGGTAACGTTTCGTATAAGAATAGTAGCCGACTGCGGGGCACATTCCTGTCAAGTTACAAGAAAATTGATGCGGGCTACAACCCTTGAATTTACTACTATCTCGGCTATTATTTTTATACATTGTTGGGGCCAGTTATTTTTTCATTTTTATAGTTTCATTACTTATCATGTGCTCATCATATAAAGCTTCAAATTCACAAAATATCTCTAAATAATCGAATTCGAATTTATTAATTGTTAAATATCTAAACCAGCTATTTACCGGTTTTAAAACTATATACTTTCCTGTTTTACTAATTTCCCAATCACCGGTTAAAGTATCCTGCTTGTATATTTTATCAGTCTGTTTTGCAATCGTGCCTGATTTTTCTAATCGAAATGTTTTATCGTCATTAAAATCAATCTCGAATTTCTGGTTCAATATTGTGTCAACCTTGCATAGGTCATAAAAAGAAGTGTCAATGCTCAAAGGATTGTTTGTTGCTATCCATTTTCCAACCAAATCAACCTCCAAAGTTTTTAATTGTGTGCTATCGAGAAGCTCTTGCTTTTTCAGTTTAATATCTTTCAATGGCGGTGGTTGTGTTGCAAAATGGTAATGCTCATAAGTGTTGCCAATCAAGGTGTTTTCAGTTCTATCAAAAAAATGATAAACCTTAGTTTCAAGTCTATTTCTATCTGTAACACCTAAAAATAAATGGTTTTTATACCAATCAATTTTCCATTCGCCCCAATTTGTGTAACCGAAATCCCCGTAATCCTGATTAATTATCGCTAACGCACTGTCCAAAAAATGAAAGTTAAAGCCGTAGTTATGAGACGAAGTATCAGTGTCAACCACCCAATTTGAATTAACAAATGAAATACTGTCAAGTCCAGTATTAACGGTGATTTTTGAGTCATTAAGCTTTTTAAAAAATGTCTCTCTAGTTTCTGATTTGCTGACTTTATCAGTTATAACAATACTGTTTTCGGAAATCTTTCCTTTCAACTTGTATTTTTGTACCTTAATTGTCAGGTTATCGTTTTTTGTTATGTATTTACATTTTTCTTGTCTACCACCAAGCCCCTTTACAATTACATTTTTATCATCTATGAAGTCAAGAAGCATGTATACTTCATAATAAAATGTGTCTATTTCTGTCGAATCTAATTTGATTGTAACAAATTCATTGTTTTGTAAATCTTCCCTTTCATTGACAGTCCTTAATTTTCTGTCATGGGTTGAAATCCAAACACCTTTGAAATCCTGACCATTAGTCTTACTAAAAGTCAAAATTGCTAATCCTAATAATATGTAATGTAGTGTCTTCATCTTAATTGGCCCCAACGTACACATGTATGAAATGTTTGGGGTTTGCGGTCTCGTCACTGTCAACCGTTACAAAAGCTGATGCGGGGCAGACTGTTTCAGGTAAGCACTAACCCCCCAAATGTTTTATACATGCTGTTAGCGGTTGTTTTTTATTCTCTTTTTTTAATAGCGTATTAATCAATCTCTATTATTCGACCATGAATATCATAGGAAATTGTTTTGGAACCTATTCTATCAATACGACCATGGATATCATAAGAAATAGTTTCTGAACCAATTCTATCAATACGTCCATTGATATCATAGGAAATTAATTTAGAACCTATTTTATTAATTCGACCATGAATGTCATAAGAGATAGTATCTGAACCTATTCTATCAATACGACCATGGATATCATAAGAAATAGTTTCTGAACCAATTCTATCAATAAGACCACTTATATCATAAGAGATAGTTTCTGAACCAATTCTGACAATACGATTGTTGATATCATAGGAAATTGACTTAGATCCTATTCTATCCACACGACCTTTTATGTCATAAGAGATAGCTTCTGAGTCAATCCTATCAATTCGATTATTAATATCGTAAGAGATAGACATAGAGTTACTTGATGAACGCTCATTGTAATTCTTTATAATATGATAACAATAAAGTGTTTCGATTATATTATGTTCGACGATATCGCCTTTCAAAGACATGTTTATATTACCAACAGAAATACTTCTACCATCATATCCAATAATAATCTCTGCCTCACTAGATTGAGCAATTATTTGACTTGAACAAATTACCATGATAAAAAACAAACAAACTATATATCTATTCATATATTCCATACTTTAATTATTTTCGAACAAAATAACCGCTAACGTACACATGTATGAAATGTTTGGGGTTTGCGGTCTCGTCATTGTCAACCGTTACAAAAGCTGATGCGGGGCAGAATGCTCC
>JAFGOZ010000646.1 GCA_016926235.1 Bacteroidales bacterium
CCTGCTGGCTGAAAATTCGCCTGCCATCAATGCCGGTGTTGACCTGAACCTCGGTATTGACCTGCTCGGAAGCAGTGTACCCTTATCGGGTGCAGCCGATATCGGTGTTCATGAATTCACCGGGATCATTGCGCCCCAGAAGGATCCTGCTAATCATTCCCTAAGGCTTTACCCCAATCCGTCAACCGGAAAAATCAATATAATGGCTGAATGCCTGCCGGAGGTTCAAAGCAATGATGTTGAACACAGCGTAGTGAGGGTAATCGATCTTTCAGGCAAAACGGTATATACCAAACAACTGGATGCATTCTCCGGATCTACATACCACGACCAGGTTGATCTCACCGATGTTGCCAATGGCATGTATATGGTAGTACTGGAAATCGCCGGCAAGCTGGTAAAAGAAAAACTGCTCATAAACAGGTGATACCGGCCCAATGCAGGCAAACCAGGATTTTTCATCCTGGTTTTTTTTATGTAGCTTGCACCAGTATCAAATCAGATCGTAATGAGTGCTTACAACGTTGTTGAGGTAATGGGTTACCCGGTGTTCTGTGACCGGCTTGAAAATGTAAAAATCTCAGAAAAAATTCAGGTTATCAACACGCTCAATGCCTATTCCTACGTGGTTGCCAAAAATGATACGTTATTCAGAAAAGCACTATTAAACGCTGACGTTTTGGTCCCGGATGGTTTTCCGGTAGTATTGGCAGCACGTTGGCTCAGGCATCGCAGCATACAAAAGATTGCCGGCGAAGATATTTTTCTGCACTTTTGTCGCCGTCTAAACCAGAACGGCGGACGTTGCTTTTTCCTGGGAGCCTCCCCGGAAACACTTCAGTTGATCCATGACCGGATGAAAGCAGACTATTCAAAAGTTCAGGTAGGCTCCTATTCTCCGCCCTTCCGTAAAGTATTCAGCCCGGACGAGAGCATAACCATGCTTGAAAAAATAAACTCATTTAAGCCAGATGTTCTTTTTGTTGGCATGACTGCCCCCAAACAGGAGAAATGGGCCGAACAATTCAAAAATGAGATTCAGGCCAAGCTTATTTGTTCTATTGGTGCTGTATTTGACTTTTATGCAGGAACTACCAAAAGGCCATCGAAATTATGGCTTAAACTTAATTTGGAATGGCTTATCAGATTGTTCCGCGAACCACGAAGGCTATGGAAGCGTTACCTTATATACTCTCCCCTATTTCTTATTGATATTGTAGCCTATAAATGGCACCCAAAATTTAGAAGTAAGATCTAAGTTATACCTGATAATCAATAACTTTTAAATTTGAATATCACGACAGAATCGCCAAATCCAATAATCCATTAAGCAGTTAATGGAAGTTGGATCATTGGGTTTTGCTTCACTTTCAGGCAAAGATATGTAATATTTGCCTTATGTAACTTTCAATTTCCTTTTTTGAATAACTTAATCCTTCTTTTTGCCTGATTCATCAAAAAACAGACAAATAAATTGCAATTAATGATTCCCATTTATACTATTTTTCTAAAATTTGTATCAAAGTAAGATTATAGAACTTAATGCTTGATAATACTCAAATGTGTTTTAAGCGTGCGTAATTGCAACTACATATAACCATTTATGATTGAAGTATTGGGTATTCATTTATATGATCAGGGTATGACAAAGCTAGTCTGTCATGTAATTGATACTTGCCAGGGACATAATAAAGAAAACAGGTGCATGAGCGCAACAGGTGCTCATGGTCTTGTATTTGCAAAGGAAAATAAGGAGTTCTCGGATATTTTAAAGAGCTTTTATATTAATTTACCGGATGGTCGCCCTGCTGCACTGGTAGGTAAAATAAAAGGTGCTAAAAATATGGAACAATGTACAGGCCCGGATTTTTTTAGAGACCTGATGAAGGCAACCTCACATACCCAGTTGAAGCATTATTTTTGTGGTGGAAAAGAAGGTGTTGCAGCAGAATTGAAACTGAAATGTGAAAAGAAATTTGGAAATTTAAATATAACAGGCGTTTATTGTCCTCCCTTTCGATTAATGACCGATGTTGAATTGCAGACATTGGGTGATGAAATAAATTCGAAAAACACTGACATTGTTTGGATTGGTTTGAGTACTCCAAAACAGGAATTTTTTGCCCGAAAACTTTGTCAATATGTTAATGTTCATTTTATTGTAACAGTCGGCGCCGCTTTTGATTTTCATTCTGATAAAATCAAAGAAGCACCCCAGATATTTCAGTCACTTTATCTGGAATGGTTTTACAGGCTCTGTAATGATCCCAAAAGATTGTGGAGAAGATATTTCGAAATAGTACCAAAATTTATTTTTTATAACCTAAAAGAATTATTAATAAAACAATAAACTCTATGAAAACAGCATTGGTTTGTGGAGCCGGTGGCTTTATCGGCAGTCATCTGGTTAAAAAGCTTAAAAATGAAGGTTTCTGGGTACGTGGAGTAGATTTAAAGTACCCTGAATTCAGTTCAACTGCTGCTGATGATTTCGTTATCGGAGACTTGAGAGAGCATGATGTTTGTAAAAAAATATTAGACCAAAGCTTTGATGAAGTATATCAATTGGCAGCCGATATGGGCGGTGCAGGTTATATTTTCACTGGTGATCACGATGCTGATGTAATGCACAATTCAGCCAGCATAAATCTAAATATGTTGCATTTCGGACAAAAAGCAGGAATTAAGAAGATTTTCTACTCTTCTTCTGCCTGTATATATCCTGAATATAACCAGATGGATCCGGACAATCCAAAATGTTCTGAGCAATCGGCTTATCCAGCCGCTCCCGATAGTGAATACGGATGGGAAAAACTTTTTAGTGAAAGATTATATTTTTCATACAGTCGTAATTATAATCTAGATGTCAGGGTAGCACGATTTCACAATATCTTTGGCCCCGAAGGAACTTGGGAAGGAGGAAAAGAAAAAGCACCTGCAGCTATTTGTAGAAAAGTTGCAGAAACTCCAAACGGAGAAATTGAAGTCTGGGGTGACGGAAAACAGACTCGTTCATTCTTATATATCGATGAATGCCTGGAAGGTATAAGAAGGCTCATGGACAGTACAACATTTATGGGTCCTGTAAATATCGGCTCCGAAGAAATGGTCACAATTAATAAACTTGTTGAGATGGTTGCCCATATTTCCAAAAAAAATATAAAAATTAACCATATACCAGGCCCCCTGGGCGTCAGAGGAAGAAATTCAGATAATTCACTTATCAGAGAAAAGCTCAAATGGGCTCCATCACAACCGTTACAAACAGGACTGGCATTAACGTATGAATGGATTAACCACCAGGTAATGAATAAGAAATTAGTTACTCAGTAATTAAAGCGTTAACATGTGATCGTTCAACTTGCGTGGGTTGAAAATAGTAACACTTTTTAGTACCCCAGGAAATGAAATGTCTTGTTCAGAAGTACAGTCAACTAATTGATGAAGCAATTAGAAATCATTGAATTTTTACAAGGTTATTCAATTTTTTCAATAGTTACATATCATTTCTTGGGGAATTTTCACTTGGCAAACCCGTTCAAACTTTTTTTTGGAGGCACAGGGGTATATTGATTTGTCTCTTTAATACCGAAAAGAGCTTCATACATCATGGAGACATCATAGATATTATCACACAAAATCAAGAAATTACAGAATTTGATAGGTTTTGCTTGTTAGGCATTTTACAATTTAAGGAGCGTGAATATTAGAATTCGGAAAAACAGCATAGAAATTATCCTTTTATCAAATCACTGCATTAGAAAGACGTCACTGAACCCAATCAGCAACATGCTTTGATTACCATAAATGATTTGGTTAAAAACATGAATTTCTCTTTATAAATGGTAGCCTCCGGAAATAGTTTTTTCAATTCTTTTTTCCTTAATAAATTGCAGCTATTGATTATTTCTACAGCCTCTTCCGGACTGTTTGCCTTCCTGAACCAACCCATATCGTAATGCATTACCAGGTACATTTTAAGCGTTTTGGGTAACCACTGAAAAAAAGGACAGAAAAAGTGCGGTTCAAAAGGAAACCAGTAATTGGGCGTTTGCAAAAAGTAACTTTTCGCAACACGTCTCAATTCATCAGCAAACTTTATCCTCTTCGAATCGCTTCCAACATGCTCGATTACAGAATTGGAATGGGCAATATTGAAAATATGATCTTGAAAGGCTGTTAACTGGCATCCGTCACCCTCCAAAAAATCAAAAACTTCATCATTAACCGGAAGCGGTTTATGCGATGGTAAATTAACAATTGTAATGCTAACTTGATGTGCCCGTAAAAAAGAATCCGGTATAATCTGCCAATACAACCTGGTACCCCCAATGTCTATTAAAGTGACTTTCCCGTATTTCTTATAGTAATCTGAAATAAGTTGTCTTAGCCTTATGGCTCTTTTTTGCCTGAAATGAAAAGCCGGCGATTTATCCGACCGGTAATTGGCTAACCGTAGGGCAATAAAACGAGTAATTGACATGGTAATTTACATTTAACCATGAACAAACTAAAATCCTGATAACCTGCGAGATGACAATAAACTCAATTCCAGAAACCGCTATTTTTCTTTCATCACTATTAGCAATAGCAACACAAACCTTCCTACACCAAAATACTGCATCACTAATCAGCCATTTTCATTTAGGACTATTACTTCTCAAAAGTACAAAAATCAATTCAACAAATTACAAAGAATGTATGTTTTAAGTTGGAACCATGAGTAGATTTTCTACGTAAATCAAAGAAAACATTTGATAAATGACTCATTAATCAAACTAAAAGCTTGATTAATGAGATTTATGAATTTTTAAAAAATAATCAATTGAAATTTCATCAAGTCTATTGAAACGATGATGATATAGTATTTTTGTTTATCTTTTGCAAAATAAAAACAGACTCAAATTTATGAAAGAGTTAAACAAGCTTACTTTTAGGAGACAATACCTGATTGCACCAAAAGAAATAACACCTCCTTTCATTTCCAATTTAGCTAAGATACATGAACACTTCTATTTATATACCCACACCGATTTATTAGTAACCCAACATATTAAACTAAATAATAGATTGATATTATTGGGGGATTTATTTGATTACAAATCAGATCATAAAAGCAATAGTGATATCCTGAAAGAGTTAATTGATCTTTCATTTGACGATCTGCTAAAAAAACTATCAATTTATACAGGACGATATGTATTAATTGCATCGCTTAGCGGTAGAATAAGATTGGTGCATGATTGCATTGCTTCTCGTAAGATATATTATGGAAATATTGATAATTGCCTTTGGATAGCATCTCAACCATATGTAATTGGAAAAGTATTACATCTTAAGGAAACAACCAATACCTCAAGGAAATCGTACTATGAATCTGCCACATTTTCCAAGTTGAATAATTCAAACATAGGTGATACAACAATATATGATGAAGTGTTTCAAGTGTTACCAAATCATTATTTTGATGTAGATTTAACTAAATCAGTAAGGTATTACCCAAATAGAAGAATTGAAACAACAGACTTTCAGATAGCAGCAAAAGAAGTGGCTAAAATTGTGCAGGGTTACATGGAAAACATTGTTGCAAGATATAATGTTATGTTACCTGTAACTGCAGGTAAAGACTCAAGATTATTATTAGCAGCAACAAAAAATATTAACAATAAATTATTCTATTATATCAATAAGGGTTCAAATCTTAGTCTGAAAAGTGATGACATTAGAATACCAAACAAACTTTTCATAAAATTAGGTTTGGCTTATAACATTATTGATATAATCCAAACTGCTGATCCAGCATTTATTTCAATACTAAATGAAAATAACCCCTTTTGTCAGAACAAGTATTACAGCATTTTTTATAATTATTACAAAAATTTTGAAGACAAAGTCAATCTGCCTGGAAATATTGCATTCGAGTCATTTTATAGAGCATTGTATCCGGGTTTATTGATAAATTCATCTTCGATTGCAGAAATAATAGGAGTTAAAGAGTTCAAATTTGCAATTGAATACTTCGATCAATGGCTTAAGGAAACCGAGGACATAAGTGCAGAAAACAATATTCACGTTCTTAATTTGTTATATTGGGAAGAACGTATGGGAAATTGGGGAACACAAACACAAGTAGATAAAGACATTGCACAAGAAGAAGTAAATCCCTTTAACTCCCGGCTTCTCACTGAATTGTTCTTATCCATTGATTATCAATACCTATCACCACCAAGCTATAAATTTCATAAGGAGGTTATTAATGTCCTATGGCCTGAAGTATTATTGATGCCTATTAATCCGTCTTTTCGCAATTATATTAAAAGGATTCTTGAAACTTCAGGTATTTTGATACTGCTATTTAATATCAAGAACTACTTGAAATCGTTAAAATATAAAACACTAAAGACAAAAAAGAAAATTTGAGAAATATCTGAAATGCTATCTGTTAAGTCGAAATGAAATGTCATCATTTTAAATGATATTTCTTTAAAAACTCAATTAGCAATTAAAAAAGAGTCTAGTTTTTCAGGTAGGAGGTTTTCCCTGTTTATAATAAGGAATTCTACTATTTCTCCTGTAAATTCAACAGCTCCATTTTTTCGCATGTGGTATTTATCATAAAAATAGGCCGTATCCCTATACATGGATTTGGATTCATCATAATACATGTATAAAGCATTTTTACCCGAGAGTTCTCTGATTCTACTTTCAAATGAAGGATGACGGCTTGTATAATTTGGGGCAAACAAGATCACCAATTTTATGTTGTTGTCTTTGCATTGTTTTACTATCTCGTTAAAAGCTGTCACCTTTTCTGCAACCTCAGAGGCTGATTCATAATTATCTTCATATGTCCTGAACTCCCAGTCAATATCATTTCTGTGCAACGTCACCGGCATAGAACCACATGAAAGCATTGAATCCAGTTTTGTAAACTCCTTCCTGCGCAGATCGAAGTTTGAAATGTTCATCCGGTTCAACACAAAAAGTTTGGATAGGATCGCAATTTTCTCTCCCCTTCTGATCAATTCCTGCCTGATGTATTCATATTTGATCAGCGGATATAACCTGTCGAGCCTGAAATAGGTGGTATTCTCATGTAGAAGTTCCCGGGGATGATCAACCACAAGTAAAACAATATCCGGTATTTGATTATAAGCAATTAATGTTCTCAGAATAAACTCCTTAAAAGTTATATCTCCCCCCGGGTATGACAAGTTGAAGGAACTGATACCAGTTTTTTCTTCAATCTGCCCTGCAATAACATTACGTGCACCACGAGAAGAACCTAAAACAACCAATTCTTTATTAACATTTCCATTTAATAAATCCTCCAGACGTTTATCAACCTCCAGTCGGGGCACATAACTTATCAGCAAAAGAAATATTTTGTCAAACAGGAAAAAAATCGTGCCAAAAATGAGCAGGTTCAATAAAAACTTTTTCATAACGTAGTATTAAAATTGAAAATAAATGAACTCCTGCTCTTTTGTAGAGAACACAAAAATACAGAACAGCAGAACAAAGTAAAATGCCCATCTCCAGACCCTTTTGTTAAATGCCTTATTCAACTCACAAAGCGGGAATTCATAATTTCTTCCGAACCATTCGATAAACAAAAAGGCAATTGCCATAAACAACCTTATATAGGTCTGACCGTTAACGGAAGGCCATTCAAAGAATGATGCGGAAAATATCCCGGAAATATATCCGGATGCCTGCAATATTGTTTCCGACCTGAAAAAAATCCAGGTTATTAGAACAATACCGATGGTAAGGCAGGTTTCAATGAAAACCAGAAACAAATTACTGTTCCTGACACCAAGTTTGCCCAGTAACTTCTTTCTAGGCTTACGTTGTAAATGGTATAAAATAAGAAAGACGCCATGGATCATCCCCCATACAATAAAAGTATAGTTGGCTCCATGCCAGAGGCCTGTCAGGAACCAGGTGATAACACTGGCGATAATGTATACCACAATATCTGTTTTCAGAAAGCCTACTTTTTCTCGCTGGATCTTATGCGTAACAGCTATGGATATCGGCAGGAAAACATAATCCCTGAACCATGTAGTTAATGATATATGCCATTTCTTCCAGAATTCTGTAATATCGCGTGAAAAATAGGGGTAATTGAAATTCTGAATAATAGTAAAACCAAAAAGCTTACCTACCCCAATCGCAATGTTGGAATAACCTGAAAAATCAGCATATATCTGTATTGCATACATAAGGGCACCAACAAGTAATGTACTGCCATCATGTTGCAAATAATCCTGGAAATAAATGTCTACGCGCGGTGCAAGATTATCTGCAACTACTATTTTGGCAAATAAGCCCCATAATATCTGCCTCAATCCCTTAACTGCAAAACTGTAATCGAATATCCTCCTGTTTGTGATCTGTGGCAACAGCATTGCAGGTCGTTGAATGGGCCCGGCCAGAATTATGGGAAAAAAACTTAAGGCAAGCAAAACATTAGCATACGATTTGTGTGCAGCAATTTTGCCTTTATAAATATCCAACAGGTAACTAATCGAAAGAAAAGAATAAAAGCTAATTCCCAGGGGAAGAATAATTTTAAGCGAGGATATCGGGATTTCGTAACCGGTTATTGAAATCAAATCTATAAAGCTGTCAACAAAAAAATTATAATATTTAAAAAAACACAATGTAAGAATATTGACAATTACGCCAACCCTAAACCAAAACAACCTGCCGGCATTAATTTCATCTCCAATCTTCAAGCCGGTCATATAATTGAAAGTGGAAACCAGCCATAAAAGCATTAAAAAGCGCCAGTCCCACCACCCGTAAAAGAAATAACCGGCCGCTAACAGAAACAGGTTCTGTATTTTCAGGTTTTTATGGGTAACAATCCAGTAGAGTGCAAAAACCACTGGCAGAAAAACAGCAAAGGCAATTGATGTAAAATCCATAGTGATAAACTTAAATAAATCCGTATATTAAAAGAAAAGGCTTATAAAGTCTATTTCGTAGGACAAAACAATAATTGCTTAATCAAGGCATAAACTGTTCAACAAGGTCAGCTATCTTATTCACACTGTCAAAAGTTTCCGGTGTAGCCTTGGCAGCAGGTATCTTAATTTTAAACTTATTCTCAAGGAACACCAGTAATGAGACCATTGAAAAAGAATCAACATACCCACTTGAAATCAGGGGTGTATCAAAGCCGATTTTAATATCCTCATCATCGAGATACTCCTTGATAATGTATTCGAGGACCACTTGTTTAAGCGCATCAGAATCCATGTTACTGAGGTTTTAATTATTTAGCTCTTTATTGCATTACTCATCCTCGAGTGTGGAAGTGTCACCAATGGGTTCTCCCCATTCCTGTGCACGCAATAATCTTCTCATTATTTTACCACTTCTTGTTTTCGGAAGTCTATCAACAAATTCAATCTCCTGTGGCATGGCAATAGATGAGAGCCTCTTCCGGATGAAATTCATGATTTCCAGCTCCAGGTCCTTGTCTGGCAGGTTTCCGGGTTTAAGCGAAATAAAAGCCTTTACAACCTCCATATTGATCTCATCGGGCTTAGAGGTAACCGCAGATTCTGCAATGGCAGGATGTTCAAGCAGTGCGGATTCCACTTCGAACGGGCTGACAAGATGTCCACCCGTATTGATTACATCATCATCCCTGCCAATAAACCAGTAATAACCTTCTCCATCAATACTGGCCCTGTCACCGGTAATATACCATCCGTTTATGAATTTTTCCCTGAATTTAGAAATATTGTTCCAGTAACCTCGCATAAGCGCAGGCCAATCGGGTTTAAATGCAATTAATCCAACCTGGCCTGCCTTGGTTAAGGGTTCAAAACGCTGCTGGTCAAGAACAGCTGCAGTCAGTCCCGTAAAGGGTTTGCCCATTGAACCCGGCTTTATTTTCATCCTGGGCATATTGGCAATCATAATGGATCCGGTTTCAGTCTGCCAGAAAGTATCGTGAAATGGTTTTCCAAATACCTTCTGACTCCAGATAACGGCCTCTGCATTTAATGGTTCTCCGACGCTTGCCAGATGTCTGAGCGATGATAGATCAAAATCTTTCACGACATCAGCCTCTGCCTTCATTAATGAACGTATCGCCGTTGGTGCGGTATACCAAACAGTCACCTTATTGTCTGCTATAAATTTGTACCAGGATGATGCCGAGAATCCCGAATCTAAAACGCATTGGGTAATACCCAGACTCCAGGGACCTATAATACCATATGAGGTGCCAGTCACCCAGCCGGGATCTGCTGTGCACCAATAGATATCATCGGCTTTCAGGTCGAGAACGTACTTTGCAGTATAGTATTGCGAAATCAAGGAATAATGAACATGTTGTACGCCTTTGGGTTGCCCTGTCGTACCGGATGTATAATGTAAAACCGAGGGTGATTCCGCCCTGGTTGGAAAAATATCCAAAGGGTCAACCGGAGTTTCCTTCTCAAGATCAAAAAGTACTTCTCCCGGAACCGGTTCACCTGAGATCAGCGAGTCCACAATGATCACCAGCCTTAGTTGAGGGAGGCGATGCCTTATTCTTCTGATTTTCGACAAGTGCTTCTTCTGAGTAATAATCGCCTTTGTCTGTGCATTTTCTAACCTCACAAACAACGATTCTTCGCCAAATGCGGAAAATAATGGTTGAACTACCGCACCAATCTTCAGAATCCCCAGGAAAGAAATGTAAAGTTCCGGGATGCGATCCAGGAAAAGACAAACCCTGTCACCATTTTCAACACCTGAATGTCTGATAAAATCACCCAAGGTATTGCTGAATAGGCGAATATCATTAAAAGTAAAAGCTCTCTTTAAACCATGGCTATCTTTCCAAATAAGCGCAGTTTTAGATCCAAGACCAGCATGGCAAACTCTGTCTGAGCAATACCATCCGATATTCAATAAATCACCAGGTCTATAGTTCAGTTCTGTCTCGGCTTTAGCCCAGTCGAGATTTGTAACTTTGTTTTCTGAAGCATTAAGATCATTCATTTGTCAGTGTTGGTTTATTATATAACCCAGGCTTATGATTACCATATGATATTCCATAAACAATGTTAAGACAAACATTATGCTTGTTATTCAACAAAGTAGGCTTTCCCTTAACAACAGGAGCCGGATCATCAACTTGGTTTTGGCTATTCTTGTTTTTTCCGACACATAGCCTGCTAACGACTTGTGCAAGTAGTCATTCCTATTTGATGTTCTTTTTAATATTTTCAACAAAATGTTCACATTTGAAGTATCATACGCCCTGTTAGCATCTGAAATTAAAGAATGAATAACCTCACGGGGAATAATATCGTCCAGTAAGCTTTTCCTGCTTAGTAAATGTTGGATGATTTCATCTTTGTTTTTCACAATTTCTCCGATCCATGAGGGATACGACCATACATTTTTTGCAATTGGCACGGCAAATAAATCCGGAAACATTTCACGCAACGTTTCTTTGTATAAACTTTTCGCAAAACGTTTATCATCAGGCAATTTCCGGTGAAAATCCAAAATATCGTTATCCAGCAATGGCTGGGTAACTTTAACAAATGGCCCTTGTGTATATTCCCTCCAGTAATTCAACGTGTGCGAAATTCGCTGATCAAGATAGGCAAAGTCCTTAAGTACACTATAATTATTACCAGCTGGCAGGCGTTTTAAAATTGCCTGGTAAAGGTTTTCATATTCCCTAATCAATTCCTGTCGCAGATTATCGGGTAATAGACCCAGAACGGGCATTATTTGATGCCAAGTATAGATGTTGACTGCAAAAGCTGCCAAACCCTTATTTTCTGTAACCTTAATATCAGGAGAGGAATGAAAAAACATATCCCCGACAAAGAGAAAAGGTTTGGATGAACCCGAAAACAATGCCCCAAGTTTTATCCATGCGGAGATTTCGTCGCAGAAATTTGCTAATCCGCCCCCGTATTGCGCATTGAGTGCAAGCGTCTCCAGAAAATCATTGTTATAGGCAGGTTCGAAGTGATGTTTAAATCCGGCTAAAGCTGCCAGTTCTTCCGCAATAACATCATCGCCCAATATTTCTTTTTCGGTCATTCCATAGCTAAAGGACCTTAGATCGAATGGTCCACCAATTTCCCTCAAGGCACCCAGGATAAAACGTGAATCGTATCCTCCACTAAGCGAAACGAAACAGGTTTCAGGTTTCATGGAGCGAATCCTCCTTTCCATACTTTTCATGAGTACATCAGCAAATTTCTTCTTCAGTTCCGGTTTTGGAATACCGGCATACTCATTTGTAAAAGTATAATGCCAGTAAGTATGAGAAGTTATTCCGGTATTGGTAATATGATGAATGCATGCACGATCAAATGACATTACCTCTTTAAAAAGGGTATGATTATTGTAAACGGCACCATTGATCAGAAAGCTGGCAATTCCAGCGGCATCTACCGAACTATTAAAGTTGCTTAAGTGATGAGGTATGTTGGTTAACAATATGAACTCACGAGTGATATGGTAGAAAATTCTTTTTGAATTTATCCGATCCGTAATAACGTAGACTTCCTGTGTTGTCGTGTTGACAATTACTGCGATAAAAGAGCCGTTAATATCTGCAAGCATATTATCCGGCCGCTGTTTCTGTGTAAGAGTCTCCAAAAAAGAATTGAAGTGCCCGAATCCTTCATAAATGTCTCCATAAATATAGGCTTTCACGCTCCCTTTATCCATAAACTGTATTTCATTTCCGGCATGAATGAGGATTTTATCCAGATAGGTATGGTTGGGCTGAACATTGAAAGTATTAAGAAATTTTAATTTCAATTCTTTGGAAAGGCATGAATCAAAACAGATCAAAGCATTTAGTTCGGCAAACATACTTAATGGTTTAGAAAATCACACTTTTCAATTTCTTCACAAGAAATAAATAATACACCTAATTAGTTAGACAAATCTTAATAGAATTATGCATGGAAAACAATACTGCTTTTCAGCATTTTGTAGGCAAGATATCTCAGATAATACCACTTCAACGATCTGCGTGCATGGTGTCTGAATTTTTCAATATTTACCCGTTGAAAGTTATTTGAAATGCTATCCATAAATATACCCTGGGTTCCGAAGGTAGCATCGAAGAAATTCTCCGTTTTGTCGAAAAAACTGCGCCGAATACCGATATCCGAGTATGGAAAAGCAAAAACACTGTAATCAAGTCCAAAGCGCTCCCTTACATAACGGGTACTTTCAACGGCCTGATTAATCTGCTCTTCAATGGTCAATTCAGAAAATCTGGCATGATCTAAACTATGACCTCCGATGGTCCAACCCTTGTTTATCAGTCCTTTCACCTGAATGCTGGTTAAGTATGGCTTTTCTCTGATCAGGAATTCATTGAAATCTAGGTCAATCTGTTGGGCAAGCTTATCAAGTAAAAATCTTTTCAGATAAGGTATACTCAATACAGCTTTTGCGAGGTCAGATTCTTCAATTTCATGAGCTTTTAGCAATTTCAATGCCACTTCAGCTATTTCATTTCCTGCATTTTCCACTTTACTGATAATCAGGCTCTTCTTATTGGCATATCCCAGTTCTTTGTTATCGAGAAAATTGGTAGTCAGGAACACCGTTGCCGTCAGATTTCTTTGTTCCATAGCCGGCAACACAATTTCGTATATCTCT
Source organism: Bacteroidales bacterium (assembly GCA_016926235.1). The sequence goes on from JAFGOZ010000646.1 coordinate 13,657, forward strand.
TTGAAGCCATCATCAAAGGTTATCAGCATGGAACTCTCGGGCAAAGGCTTTTTTTCCTTTAACCAAAGCAGCAAATCCTTAAGTCCGATCAGATGGAAATGCCGCTGAAAAAAATCAAGATCCTGGTTGAATTGCTCAATATTTCTGTAATTGTATAGATTTTCAACATGCGGCAGCCGGGTATCTGAAACCACATGATAATTAATAATCAAAGGATTATATCCCGCAAGGCTTTTAAGTAAAGAAATATTTACTGGATTAGGAAGATTAAAAAAATTAAATTTCATCACAGTTTTGTAACTAAAGTTACACAAATATAAGACTTAAGCACCATTAGCGCAATTTATCAAACAATTCAATTCTTTTTTTATTGCTAAACAATTGCTTTCCTTTGAATTAACAATAAATATTTCGAATTCAAAAATAATCTTAAAAATTCGTCATCAAAAAACTAAACTTGGTCAAAATTTATTTTTTATAGTTTATATTTGCAAAACTTGACTTAAAAATTGCAAAATGATTCATTACAAATATTACACTTCCTGTATGAAGTTAACTTACTGCCTTCTCATCTTTTCAGCTACTTTTACTAATATACAACATATTCACAGTCAACTTCCTCCCAGAGATAACTTTGTTTTTACTTTTGAGAACAATTTCGAAAATGACCAGATTGGCCGATATGACCATGATGATTATGTAAGCGATTGGAATTTACATTCGTCCAGCGAGTTGCACGATAAAGAAATCATTGATATCATTGTTGATAGTGATCCCATTCGCAATAAGGTAATGCGCGGTTATTATGCGGTTGGGACCGCCGGGCCGGATCAGCACGGATTTCTTTGGTATTCTCCCATAGCAAAACCTTGTAATGAGTTGTATTTTTCATATGATATTAAGTTTAAACCCGGTTTTCAATGGGTTTTAGGAGGAAAAATACCCGGTATTACAGGTGGTACTGTTTCCTCAGACCATCTTCCCACCAAAGAAAGCGGGTTTTCGGTAAGACATATGTGGAAAGAAGACGGAGCGTTGGTTTTTTATGTTTACCATCAGGATCAAACTATAAACTATGGTAGTACTTGGTATTATAAGGATATTAATTTAGAATCTGGCGTCTGGTATAATCTGACACTTAGAGTTGTTTTAAATACTTTCTCAAATGGCACACCCAAAAGCAATGGCATACTTGAGGGTTTTATTGATGGTAAGCTCATATTTCAGAAAACTGACTTGAATTACAGGGCCCTGGAGTCCATAAGTATTGATAATATGTATATCAGTTCTTTTTTTGGTGGTAGTGTTGAAGACTGGGCAGCCACCAGGGATGAATGGATCGATACGGATAATTACGTTGCCTTTACCTATAGTAGTAAAATTTCAACCGTTCCACGCGGTAATGAA
>JAFGOZ010000647.1 GCA_016926235.1 Bacteroidales bacterium
GCCGACATTGTCAGAAGATTCTGTACTGTCATTTCTTTCATATAATCACTTAGCGTGTCGGGCTGAGAATATGGGAAGAAAGAAAAAACTTTATCAGTAAGCTTCAGCTTTTTTTCTGATACTGCCAGACCAATTCCGGTTGCAGCGAAAGTCTTGCTGGCTGAGTACAGCAAATGCTTGTTATCCGGCCCGAATGGGTCCCACCAGCCCTCTGCTATAACCTTACCGTGCCTGAGAAACATGAAACTGTGTAATTCCACTCTGCCTGCTGTGTCAACAGCATTCAGAAAATCTATTATTCCCTGAGAAGTCACTCCTTCTGTTTCGGGAGTACTTCGTGGTAATTTGACCGTAATCTGCCCTGGCAGTTCTGATGTTAAAACCGAACTAATTATAAGGGCTGCAGAAATCAGAATTTTTTTATAATTCTCCATAATACTTTTTTATTGTGTTATAATTATCTTTTTAAAAGGTTTCTTATGTCTGGAGCAATCTAAAAAGTAAACACTCAGCAATATTACTGAAGTTGTCCCCGGAATTAGAAGGTAGCAATTTACAACATTTGGCAGAACCTTTAGCGGAAAACCCTCTTATTTATTTTACAGGAATTTTAAATACTATTAAAAAGTAAAAGTAAGAACTCATCAAAAAGTGACCCGGATCAAACTTAAGTTATACTTAATAAGGATTTTAAAATTCGGGAAACCGATTGATCAATGATAAATAACCTGTAATCAATAATAAGTATTGCAATGCTGTGAATGGTAATTATTTGATCATTTTTAGCATATTACTTTAAAATCAGTCCCATGAAAAAGCTGTCTGGAATTTTGCTTTTAGCATTATTCAAACAAGGCATACACTCCCCTCAAATAATCATTGTACGTATTTGTTTGACCCCAAATGTTAATGTAATAAAGGATCACCAGCTTATTCTCAAGATCGATCAAATACTCTGTTCCCATTGCACCTCCCCACCTAAGGCAGGAATCGGACATTTCCGGAATGAATTTGCTGGCAGGGTTATTAATTAACTGGAACCCGATGCCAAACTGGAAACCGTCTCCTCCTGAATTAATCTCCGGTAAACGATTAAGAGTAGTCATCGTTTCAACCGTTTCAGGTTTCAAAATCCTATGTCCATTGAACTCGCCTTTGTTTAAAATCATCTGGCAAAATTTTGCATAATCTTCAATTGGACCATGAAGTCCAAGAGTACCTGCACAATAGGTTGTTGGTTTAAAGATAGCATCAAGATTGTTGCGAGATGGCACTAACTCGCCGTCAACATTACTGTAAGCTGTAACAAATCTGGGCAAAAGCGACTTATCGGTATAATAATAAGCTGTTCCATCCATCCCCAGTGGTGAGAATATGGTCTCCTGCAAATAGTCCTTAAGCGGTTTGCCTGTAATCACCTCAATAATATAAGCCGCCACATCTACCCCTATGTTATAATTCCATTGAGAACCCGGTTGAAAACCTAAAGGATACTTCATGGCATCTTCAACCTGTTCTTTAACAGTATTATATCTTGCCCCCAACCCAACTTTTATTGTAGAATCAGATTTTGCCAGAATGCTTTTAAGCTGTCTCACACTACCACCTCCAACGCCTGAAGAATGAGACAAAAGATTCGCGAATGTGCACGGATTATTAACCTGCTCGGTCAGAAAAGTACCGTCTTCGTTTACCTCGGTAAGAACCTTATCAGGAAAATCCGGTAGCCATTTTGAAACCGGGTCATCCAGTTTAAAGTATCCCTGATCGTGTAATATCATAAGAGCTGCAGTAACAACAGCTTTTGTCTGGGAATACAAAATGTAATAATCATCCTTAAGAGCTGGAATTTTATCCTCTATATTTTTATACCCGAAAGCCTTATTATACACTACTTTACCATCCTTTGCCACAAATCCAACTGCACAATTTACCTTCTTTCCATCGACAAAAGACTGCATAATTGAATCTAATGCAGAAACTTTTTCAGGTGTTACTCCAGATTTTTCAGGGGAAACACTGTGATTAAACTGCTGAGGAGTACCTGGCCTGTTACATGAATAAAGAAGGGCCAAAACCATCAACATTAAAAGATTAATTTTTTTCATTGCTTATAAAATTTTAGTTAGAATGTCTTTACTCTCAACTTCGCTCAGTTATTCTTGATTTCAATAAATTACTTTCTTTAATTAATAAAACCTGTCTTCTTTAAGAAATTGTAAAATAACTCTACCCAAATATTTACAGTATCACCATTATCGCGGTAACCAAATCCATGATTTACACTCGTAAATGTATGAATTTCAGTCGGTAGTCTGGCTGCAACAATACTATTTGCTTTTTAATGCTTTGGCAATTGCTTTTTCAACCAGGTCATCCATTACCTTATAACCTTCCAGATTTGGATGGACTCCATCAGGCGAATATTCAGCTTTAAGTCCTTTTTTCTCATCCGCCATTGCAGAATGGAAGTCAATATAAACAATCTTATTCTTCTTCGAATAGGATTGCAGGATTGCATTTAAGGCAATAATTGTTTCTGCGGGTTCCAGGTTAGGACTCCAGGAATATTTATAAACAGGAAGAACAGAACATATTACAACTTTAATTTTGTTTGCTTTTGCTATTTCAGCCATTGAAAAAATATTCCCTGAAATCTCTTCAATTGTTGCTGGACCGGTATTCCCGGCAATATCATTAGTGCCTGCCAGAATAACAACTACAGAGGGTTTTAGATTAATAACATCATTTCGGAAACGAACAAGCATTTGTGGTGTTGTCTGACCACTAATACCTCTTCCGATAAAAGATTTATTCTTTGTAAAAAAATCAACGTCACGTGTCTTCCAAAACTCAGTAATTGAATTCCCCATAAACACTACACGCTTCTCTCCTGGGGCAACAGCAGGAAGATTCTTATTCTCATTAGAATATCTTCTTAAGTTTGCCCAATCCGTGCGCAATGCATTGTCCCTGGCCTTTTGCATGGAATCCAGCTGTGCAGGGGTCAATGCAGGCATCCTGGCATTTCCTCTTCTTACAGGGGAATTATTTCCTTGTCCAAAACATAATGTAATATTACTTGTGAAAAACAAAGACAAAAATGCCATTACCAATAATTTATTCATTCTGATTTTCATAATACTTAAATATTTGGGTTAATAATACTTTATTAAAATAGTAAAAGCCGCAAATCCTTACTGTTATTTTCTTTTTATAAACATTCTTTTATGTTTTAAAATCCTTGTGTTGTAAGCCAGGTAAGGAAAGACTCGCTCCATGTGTCGCTGTTCTGGCCCTGTTTGTCAATTCCAAATCCGCCTTTCCCATTTCCATATATGTGGAGCTCAGCGGGGATACCCGCTTTCTTCCATTCGAGGAACAAGGCCAGGCATCCGGCAGCAACATTTGTATGCTCTGCGTTTGTGCATATAAACAAATCAGGTGCATCGGTGGGCACAATTACATCAATAAGTGAGGGCCCGTAAGCTGTTGCCAGGAAATTTGGCATCGATTCTTTATCCTGGCTTCTTACAACGGCGGCTATTGCAACACCACCTCCGGCTGAGAAACCCAGGAAACCTATTTTTTCAGGATTGATGTTCCACTCTTTAGCATGCTTTCTGATGATACGAATTGCTTCAAGGGCATCATCAGCAGCCTTGTAAACCCCTTCGGTAGTTTCTTTGCCAGGGGCCGGATTGGCATTTGCTTTTACATATTTATCAAATTCTGTTACAGAATAATTAAATGCCATTCCACCCCGGGCCGGGGGATTATTTCTTTGCGGCGGCGGCTGCATACTGCCGGAATAAAGCCTATATTTTAAGCCAATTGCAGCAATGCCCTTGTTATTAAGAAATTTTGCCATTTTTATCACATCATTGCCCCAACCCAGCATACGCATTCCGCCTCCGGGACATAAAACTACTGCAGTGCCAGTTGTAATTTTTGAATCGGGTAGATATATTGTGATTGAAGGATCAACAACATTACTAATGCTCATTATTTCTCCTGATGGGGAATAGGTCACTTTTTCCTCAATTTTTGTTTCTGGTGAGCCAGAAGTATTGTCTTCATATAATCTTATAACCTGCTGTGCAGAGACACTACCTGAGACAAGGGTTAAGGTCAGATAAATTAGTAGTTTTTTCATTTTCTTTGTATTAAGGATTGATTAGGATTTAACTTTAAAATTACAGGAATACTTTGCAAAGTAACCCGGGTTACCTTTGAACATCATGGCAGCCTCTTCCTGTTATTCGAGTTAGTCGATTTTTGGAATATCCGATCCATATGTTCATGCTTCAACTTGCACATGCCTGCTGAATTGAGCTGTTTTCCCGCAAATATCTAGTACTCACTCTGATCAAGTTTCTGTAGTCTCTGTTTAGTAGGATTAAGAACATAGTTCAACAATGCACCAAGGAACAACAGACCTGCAAAAATAGATGCAAGTACAAAACCATATTTTATATGTCCGAATGCGTCACTGACAGCTCCCATTGCCAAAGGTCCCAAGGCAGCACCAGAAGCAGTGAAAAATAATATAATACCAGCGACTGAACCATGTTTTGCCTTTGGGAAACAACTTATTCCCTTCGAATTTAAAGTAGGATAAATAACCGACATAAATATGCCGGTGAGAGGTAGCAGTATTATAGCCACTCTTACTCCCCAAATAACGCTACCAATAAAACAAACCAGAATCAGAAAACAGAAAATACTCAATACCAGTGCCCAGTTAAACTTAGCCATTACCCATGATCCTAAAAATCTTCCAATTGCCCGAAGTACAAAGAAAATTGTAAGTGCATATGTGGCTATGAAAATAGCATTCCCCTCATATCCTGAAATAAGCGTAGGCATCCAGACATATACTGCACATTCAACGGAAACATAAAGAAATGCTCCTATAGAAAATCCAATTGCATAAGGATCCTTCAACATTAACCAGGTACCTTTTAGGTTAACGGGCTCTTCTGTTTTCTTAATAGTCACTGGATACTTAACAAAAAAAGCAATAGCTATAAGGATTAAACATAAAGTCCCAGCCACAACATAAAGCCATTTCCATTCGACTCCGATTGAAAGAAAGTAGGTTACGATAGCTGGTCCGATAATTGCACCAACAGCAAAAAAGCCCTCAACAGTATTCATGGTTGAGGTATGTTCAGTTGTTGATTTAGATATATCGCCAATGAGAGCCAATGCCCCGGTTTTAAATATGCCGATTGCAATTCCTGCAACAATCATAAGAGTAAGGAAAAATGCAAACGAATTTCCTATAATATATAAATATGAATTAAGAGCAAACAGACTTAAACCAATAATGATTGTTTTTTTCCGACCAAGCCTGTCAGCAACAAAACCCAGAAAAAAACCTCCAAGTGCAATTGCTACCATGGGAGAATAATGCATCAATCCTGCAGCAGTCATGCTGAGTTTAAACTGCTTCATAACTTCTGGAATGATGACACCCACCGCATCAGTGGTCATGGCAAACATAAGAAACATTAGGAAAGTCAGCCACTTAATAATTGTTAAGTTTTGGTAACTCTCTGTATTTGAGCTTATTTTCATATATTTTTGATTATCGGATTAATTTAAACCTGACCTTGCTTATGTTTTCCTTTATGTACGAAATTGTTGATTAGTAAATTGAATATTATTAAATCAAATATAGTGAACTTTGGAATCTTTATCGGAAATTGAATACGATCTTACCCATCTCATCAGTCGCGGTTATATTGCAGGAATAGTCTTTCATATTTGCTTCCAGGGTTGCTTTGTAACCATTTTTCTCCCAGCATAATTTCAATACTTCCGGATCGGAATTTAGGATTTCTAATTTTGCATCAAAACCGAATGCCGGGAAACTGTTCCTGAATCTCAAAAGAGAAAGCTGCTTGCTAACAACATTTTTCTCAAGTTCTTTACAAGCCTGTTCCAATTTCAGGTTTGTCCTGTTTATTTCTTTATGTCCTGCAGGTCCCGCTTTTTCAACGGCCGCATGGTCGTTTTTTCCTGCAAGAAGATCCAGGTACCATACCTGAGGTTTTCCTGGCATAAATATCTGGATTGCCCTGGCTAACAGGAGCTTTGAGTCATCCTCTCCCAATGCACTGTAATAAGTTGCATTTACCTGATAATACATGTTCTTTTTAACGTGAAGATCTTTAACATAACCGCCACGCTTAACGACAATATCAATCAATTTTTGTATATGTTTATCAGCTAAAAGCCCCTTAAGGTCAAGCAGAGGTATGCCGTCGTGACAGCCTAGCATGTTTACAACCTTTAGTCCTTTTTCCTGTATATCGTTGATCCATTTGATCAGGAATTCATTTGTATTCCTTTCAAAAGCATCAATTATCAATCCGGGAAGGAAGAAGTCATAAGTCATATATCCTTTTTGTCCCAGTGTTTCGTGTATTTTCTCTTCATACCTTGAATGTATCTCTGGTAAAAGTGTCAGGCCGTATTTGTCAGCCAGTGCTTTTACTCCTCCAAGCAAATCCCATGTTCCGGGATCGTTAAGAAAGTTCTTAGCTCCCGGTTCTTTAGATGCGTATGCAAAAGCATCAAGTCTTATTATCTCCGCCCTATATCCTGCAAGCTTTTTCAAAGTATCTTCATAATATTCCCATACCAGTGGAGATTTTATATTCAGATCCATTTGTCCCAGATATTTTCTCCTGGATTCGAGCATACCGATGACTTTTTTTCTATAACGGTTAAATTTGCCGAAATCGATCGCGGATGGTTTCTTCCCCTCGCTTAGAGCTTTATTTACAGTTTCTGCGAGCTTATCAGCCAGGGTGTACTGAATATCCATAGCTCTCATCAGGTCCTGGGCATCAATATTTTGATATTTTACTTCCTGGTAAAAGGTATTCCAGTAAGGCACTTCTTTCCCATCCGGCATTCGTACATTAAGTATGGGCAGCCCTGGTTTTCTGAAAAACATATCCCTGATATATTCAGGGGCCGGTTGAATATAACCCCCATCTGTCATCTGACCGCAACCTTTCCAGAATTTATTCCAGTCAATGAAAAAGTCTTTATATTTTGAACTCTCCCCATTTTTCAGGATATCCTGAAATTGCCGGGAAAGTACTGAAGAATGGTTTAACACAAAATCAAGCTTGAGAGCAATGCCCAATTTATTCAGTTCCTGCAGATCTTCCTGTGATGCATAAAGCTCATTCAAATCATAATCAATAACTGAAAACCCTCTGTCCAGATCGGTATTGAAAAGGCTCGGTAGTATGTAAAATGATTGAAATACATTTTCCAGTTCAGGCTTTTGCAAAAATTTTATAACATCCCCTAATGTTTCTCCAATGCTATCAGGATATGCATTGAGCATAGGACCTGCTTTAATTTTTGATTTTGCAGGTATTTTCGTGTTCATGTCCATTGTTTTTCCCTCCTCCTAAACCTGTTCCTGTATCATAAGTCTTACAAAATCACCATAAGACAATATTTCACCGCTCTTAGACAATATCAACTTTGCATTCGGCGCCTGCGAAATCAGCATACCCTGTTCTATCTCCAGTACCATTGTTGTAAAGGAACTATCGGTAGCACCATCTCTGTTACGTGATCTGCGGTGTTCAAGTGTTTCCCGGGGTGTACTGTTAAGCAAAACAGGTATGTCAACACCCTGAAGGTTATGGTTGTTCCCGTGGGTCCATTCTATTATAATTACGTTTTTATTGCTGAAATCAACAGGATCATACCAGAGTTCCGTCTCTTCTCTGCCCATTCTTTTAAGAAATATTCTGGATTCACCGTTTTTAAACCGTGATATGATCCCGGTGAGTTCTTTAAAATCTATTTCATTTGTGGTTCCCAGATAATTTTTAAGACCGTTACGGCCTGCAGTCTGGTATACAGAAAGCCATGGGTAACGACCAATGAAATTCTTGTTTGAATCATTTCCGCTTTCCTGCAGGTCTTTCAAAATGGCCAGCCTTCCTTCAGCATATTGTCCGTTCGATATAAGGCCATCTATCCCGCTTTTCCTGAAAACACGGAGTCTCTCCGCATCATTGTATTTTGGTATCCTGTGAGGATAGTTATCTCCGGAAAGGGTATAAGTGCCCAGACCCAGATTGTTAAGATAGTATGAGATAAGGGATGCAATCCCGGACTTGCCCACGCCTGATCCACCACAGACAACGACAACCGCACGCTGATAAGGGCTTTCATCAAGTACAGGTATAAGCAGTTCCAGTAATTTAGGGAAAATCACCGTGGCTTTTTGAATAAGCTGGGGACCTATATTTACTTTATCACCTGGCATATCCCCTTTGGGTATGCTTTCTGTATCCACGATTTCTACAGGTTTCCAAGGGAGTTTTTGCTTGATTTTTTCGATCATTATATTTCGATTTTTGTTTTTGTCAGAAGCAACATTTACTGTGGATGGCTGCTTGAATGCATACCACATACACAGGATATAAATTTGGTTTTGGACCTATTTCAACTTTCCATTATTACTTAATAAAGGTATCTGAACAAAGATTTCCGCCCCCTCGCCATTCAGGGAAGACATGGCGAGAGGACAGAAACAACTTTTCATTCTATTACATTAATGAATAAAAGAAATCCCTTTTCACATCTGGCTGTAACACCTGCGGTAAAAGTTTATATTCCCCGGTATGGAATTATAAAACTCCATTCCCTTTATCTTAAAGCCTGATGCAATCCGGTTTATTTGAGTTTTTCCATCTGATCAAGAATACCATCAATTATTCCCCTTTCAGCATAACCAGGTTTTACCCTGGATGATAATACTTCAAATACGTTCATTCCGAATGAAGCATCATCAGGTATATAACCTGTGGTTGCCGATCCATTGGCAATTGTAACCATCATTGTTCTGGCATACGGCGATTCTTTCATAAACTGTGTTCCAATTGCATTATATGTTTCGCCGCTAACCGTGCCAAGAACGATATCCCCAATCATTAGTACACCAATTCTAATCGTTACCGGATCAGCATCTTCATAAGTTCCTTCAATGCCACCCCTGCCTTGATTGGTGCGTCTGCGACCGGGCAAGGAAATAAGCTCTTGTGAGGCTTTAATTTGGGCTTCATCTAACCAGCGATTAGTGAGTCTCATCACCTGTTTTACTTCTTCACCAAGCATAACACCCATAGCATCATTAATCAATTCCTGCTCATGCATAAGTCTTTGAACAACAGGATCTTTTCTGTCTAAACCTGTACCTCCGGGAGGCATTGAATTACTAATATCTATGCCTCTTGAAGCATATTCTTTGATCCTTATGTCTCTTAAATTAAAGGTTTGCTGGAAATAAATCGGGTTCTGATCGCCATGGGCACCTGATGACCAGACTGCGACAATTTTATTATTGAACGAATCTTCAATATATCTTGAAGTGGCCCCGGGTACACAACCACTAACCATATCAAACTGGCCCATGATAACCGCATGCATTGCGTAATTGTAATATACTGCAATGGGAGTATCGTCAAGCGCTTTAAATGTAATAACATAAACCTTTTTATCAGAAGGTCCGTCATAGTTAGCTCCTTCCCACCATGTCCTGGTCTTGGGATCAATTATATCTCTTTTCACATTGATATAGGAAACACCTGTACCCCAGCCGATTTTAGCAGGTTGCAGTTTATCTACTGCTTTTTTTACTGTAGTAAAGATCTTTTCATCCTGGGCGGCGATACGACCAACACTATGGGAATGAGTGCTCGATAGCACAACATTTTTAGCAGGAATACCTAGCTCCTTCTCCATCCGTTCGGTTGAAGCTTTCCATGACTGTTCATTCTGATTGCCAGCTACAGTAACCAATGCAGATCTTGTTATCCCGTTGTCAATGACAATTGCCCTGATATAGACGCTGTCGTGAATCCCTAATGAATTTGTGCCTAATTCTTCCAATTTAGGAGTTACGTTCAACTTAGCTGCACCTACTCTTAACTGTGATTGAGTATTCTGAGCAACACTTACCTGTGCAGCTACTGTTTTGGCTTTAGCAGATTGTTTCGCCTGAGCAAAGCAACCTATTGGTCCAATTAAGATTGAAAAAATTAAAAGTATAATTTTTTTCATGCTGTAATGTTTTATATCTAGAGTAAGAAATCCTTCGTTTGAATTTTGTTTTCCGTTTAGTTAGTATAACAAAATTAGCGTTTTAAATATAATTATTTAATTGTGATTTACTTAATAGTTCTTGTCACCTTAATTATCCCAAAATTAATCCGGTATTCCTCAGTTAGTCTGTCTCGCTAAGGCCTCTCCCTCAGGAGTTCGTCGCCATGAGAAATATTCATCAAGTACTTTGAATGATTCAGCACTGGGTACCGGCCCTTTGTGTGGCGTCTGGTTGAAGTGCATAACTGGGATAATCCTGATGCTGATCGAAATAATAGTAAAATAATTATTTGATTATCTTTGGAATATTACTTTAAAATCAATCCAATGAAAAAGTTATTCGGAATTTTGCTTATAGCATTAGTAAACACCGGTTTAGTGATCAGTCAGACCACAACCAATTTAACATGGTTTGGCCAGTCAACCTTTCTGATGAGTACCGGAGATGGAGTAAAAATTTTAATAGACCCGGTAAATCCAGGTATGGCAAAGGTAGAAGTGCCGGATATCATTGATCTGGTCACAATATCGCATGAACACGGAGATCATAATTATGTTGCCCTGGCAAAAGGGAATCCGGTTATTATTCATGGACTCAAGGGATCTGATTATGCCAAAGTTGATACGGTATTTAAGGGGATTCATGTTTATACTGTCGGATCATTCCATGACAACCAGGGAGGGAGCCAGCGCGGGAAAAACGCAATTTTCGTTTTTGAATTACCGGGATCAAAGGTAGTTCACCTTGGAGATCTTGGTCACCTGCTCAGTGAGAGCCAGGTTGCAGCTATCGGGGCGGCAGATATTCTCATGATACCCGTTGGGGCAGGACCCACAATTGATCTTCAATCGGCTATGGAAGTCATTAAGCAACTAAAGCCCAGGGTAGTTATTCCGATGCATTTTACACCGGCAAATGCACCTCCGGGTGGTTTCAGGCTTGGGACAGTTGAAGATTTCCTAAAAGTTGTTGGTACTACTTATGATATTGAATACTCCAAACATACTGAAACATTTATTGCAGGTAAGCTCCCCTTAAAAACAACAATTATGGTTATGAAAACGTCGGAATGATGGTCTCTTCACTCATCCTGCACTCCTTACTCTGAATTTTTTATCCTTTTGCTGTGGGAAGGTCAGGTTCAAGATAATCCCTGAGAGCCTTTACATATTCAGTGAACCTTTTCCTGCCGAGAGGAGTGATACGGCATAGAGTACGGGGGTAGTTTCTGCTGAATTTCTTTGTTACCTCAATATATCCTGCATCTTTAAGTTTTGAGATCTGTACACTGAGGTTTCCCGCTGTAGCCCCTGTTTGTTCCTGAATGAAGGTAAAATCAGCAGATTCAGAGCTCATCAGCAGGGAAACGACTGCAAGCCGCAGCTGCGAATGTAGAACTGGATCGAGATCTTTAAACTGCGTCATGACCGACCTTTCTTTTCAACATATATCCCGGGATGAGGTAACCAGTCAGCATTGCAGCGGGGACAGCCAGTGCTGTTATATCGTGAGTACCGAAATGAGCTACTAAGGCAAATACCCAGAAGGTAATTGCTCCGGCTGTCAGTGGTTTGAATTTTATCACAAAACCACTTATAAACAGAGGTATAGCAACCATGGTAAGGATCAGCGGAGCAAATGACCACATGGTTTTCCATAAAATAACAGTGAGTATAACTGATGCGATAAGGAATGCTATCCATGTCCATACGTAGATCATGGTGGCATAAGTTATCACTTTTTCCTGACGACCTTTTAAGTAACCATATATTATAGACACAAATACTCCAGGTATTACAAAGAACCATACATACCAGGGAGATGCGAAATCAGTAAATTTCCACAGCAGATATTCAGACAGGCTGCATGCGAATATCAGCCAACCCCAGAAGAGCAGGTGGAAGCTGCTCTGGCGGATGTTTATTTTTGTCCTGTTGATCATTTCCGTA
>JAFGOZ010000083.1 GCA_016926235.1 Bacteroidales bacterium
ACCATTTCCCCCTGAAGAACCATAAATAGCTTGTGCCGAAGCGTCCTTCAGTACCTCTATGCGTTCAATATCATTTTGGTTGATTGAATTAATATCACCTGGTATACCGTCAATAATATATATAGGGCCTGCAACTCCACTCCACTCATCTATTTTTGTTATTGTATTAATTCCACGCACACGAACAGTAATAGGAGCTCCTGGCATACCAGAACTATTGAAAACCTGCACTCCGGCAGCTTTTCCCTGTAAAGCCTGCACAGCCCCTGAACTTGGTGTTTTAGTCAATTGCTCGCTTGATACGCTGGCAATAGCCCCGGTGAGGTCGCTTTTTTTCTGAACACCATAACCTACAACAACAACGTCATCAAGTTCGGTGGCTTTTTCTTTTAAAATAACATTAATTAAAGTTTGATTTCCTACCTGAATTTTTTGATTTTCATATCCTAAGAAAGATATTAATAAAACGGCATCAGGCGATGGTACCTTTAATGTAAATTTGCCTTCAAGATCCGATACTGTTCCGGTTGTTGTACCCACAATTGCAATATTTGCTCCCGGAATGGGTATTTTAGATTCATCAGTAATTAATCCTTGCACTATTCGCTCCTGGGCATAAATAATACTTACAGCAAACAGCATAAGCAAAAGTGTAAACAATTTTTTCTTAAAATGAAGAAAAAACTTTGTTTGTATTTCAGTTCGTTTCATAATTAGGAATTTTTATTAGTTATAAAATGTCATTTGTTTAGTTTATGTTACTTTGATTTAAATACACCAACATCATTATATCTATTTTCCATAAGCCATATTAATAATCAATGCTTGGGATTAGTTTTAGTCAATATAAAATCAATCAAAACTAAGTGCATTGATTCATATTTATCTTGAAAATAATCTCTAAAATCTTCAAGATTCTATCATTTTTGTCGGCTGATTTTTTTATTGATATAATATAATTCGACCTAATAATTTATTGTCTCAAAACTGAATAAACAATACACTATATTTAAATTATGATTAAAACCGAATTTGCGTTTTCTAAATCCCAAAATGCGCTTTAGAAAAAGCTTCATCGATGTAGTGTTTGTTATCAATTCCGCTACAACAAAATTGAAACAAAAACGAATCCGGAATAGCTATCGGATGGGGTTAACCCAACTAAGGCAATAGTTCGTTCATTCCCATCGCTCCTATTGCGTAATTTGGGTAAATATTATATTTTGTAAATTCAATAATAAATTTACTTTGCCAAAATATTGGTTGTTGCAACCGGAAGCATTTTACTAGAGGCTGTTATGGTTATTTTACCTTTTTTATCGGTTGATTTTACGATTGCCAGGCATTTACCTAAATATGCTTCCATTTTATTTCCTCTTAACGGGGTATGGCTTTGCTGGTTACCATTTCCTACTGCCAGCAATTTACCCGCACCTTTCACCTCAAATTCAATCGTATTATTGGCAAAAGGAACTGGTATATTATTGGCATCGAGTAATTGTACTGACACATAACTCAAATCCTGCCTGTTTGCTTTAATTATTTTTCTGTCGGGCAAAAGAACAATTTTAGCAGGTTCACCGGCTGTTTGTAATAAAAAAGTTACTATTTTCCCATCCTCCGTTTTTCCAATAACTTCCAATTTTCCTGGCTCGAAAGGTACTTTCCAGAAAAGAAAGGCTTCATTGCATAAATCCCATTTCCGTATCCCTAATGATTTATCGTTTAATTTTAATTCAACTTCAGATACGTTTGTGTAGGCATGTACGGCTAGTGTATCGCCAATAGTTTCATGATTCCAGTGGGCGGCAACTTTGGGCCAGTTCCAGAACGAGCAAACATCCCTGTTTCTTGCCGATTTATCGGTTTGAACGGCTATATAAACCATAGGTTCATCACCCCACAAAGTTTTTCGAAACCAGTATGCAGGTTTTGGAAAACCGCACATGTCAACCACGCCACAGGATGCCCCACGCCAGGGCCAGCCAGGCCATGTTTTCCAAAAATCGCAACCATGGCCAACATCGCCTATGCCAGCTTCACCAATGTAATCGAAACCAGTCCAAAGAAATTCTCCGGCAACAAAATCCTCTAATTGTCCGGCCAACCATTGTTCATAAGAGCGCATTTGCCAGCAGTCGTATTCATGATAAGGGTACATTACCGTTTCGGAGCCATAAATAACGCGGTTGGGAAAATTTTTATGATCGTCCTTGTACATGGCTTCATGATAATTATAACCCACCAGGTCGAGCAATTCACCAATGCCATCAGAATTTACATTGGGAATGCCATTGCAGCCGGCAGTAAATGGGCGTGTCTCATCGTATTTGACCGATTCATCGATAATCATTTTAGCAATTTTAGGACCATTCATCCCGCCCCATTGTTCTTTTACCTCGTTGCCAATGCTCCAGGCTATTACAGATGGATGGTTTCGGTCACGCCGTATCCAGTTTTCCACATCTTTTTTATACCATTCAGCAAAATGAGGTGCATAACCTGCAGGGGTTTTACCGTCCATCCATTCATCAAATATCTCATTAATAACGACAAAACCCATTTTATCAGCATAATCAAGTAATTCAGGTGCCGGAGGGTTGTGGCTCATTCGTAAAGCATTGCAACCCATATCTTTTAAAATTTCTAATTGCCGCTTATGGGTATAATTTAAGACAGCTGCACCCAATGGCCCCCCATCGTGATGGTTGTTTACCCCTCTTAGCTTAACATGTTTTCCATTCAGGAAAAAGCCCTTATCAGGATCAAACCTGAATGTGCGGATTCCAAATGGAGTAGTATAAAAATCAATCATTTTGTTACCCGACCATACTTCAACTTGCAAACAGTATAAGTTGGGATTTTCAACAGACCAAAGTTCAGGATTGTCAATCTTAATATTTTGATTAATTGTAAAATACTGACCTGATTTAATTTCAATTATCGATTCTGTTCCTGCAACCTGCTTGTTATTAGTATTAAGGAATTTTGTCATTATAGTGCAAAACTGATCGCTATTAAGGTCGTTGTTTAATTCGATTGAAACTTCTATGCCCGCCTTGTTTTTGTTTGCTTCAATGGTACGGGCAAATACCCCCCATTGGTTGATATGTAGCTTATTTTTGGTAACAAGCCATACGTGGCGATAGATACCCGAACCGGTATACCACCTCGAATTAGGCTGCTCAGTAGTATTTACTTTTACAGCTATCACATTTTTTTCACCAACAGGGTTTAAAAAAGAAGTAATTTCGTAATAAAAGGAAGAATAGCCATAAGGCCGAATACCCAGATAATGCCCATTAACCCATACTTCACTATTGCGGTATACACCATCGAACAACACCCAAACCTTTTTTTCAATATAATAAGGCTCTGTAATAAAATGCTTTCTGTACCAGCCAATTCCGCTATATGTATATCCACCGCCACCACTGGTAGAATTGGTTGAATCAAACGGTTGTTCGATACTGAAATCATGCGGAACATCAAGCAAGCGCCACCCCGAATCATCATATCTATACTGTTCAGCTCCTGGTTGGTCACCAAGGGCGAATTTCCAATCGAAATCGAATTGGAACTTATTATCACTCTGATGCAAATTATTATTACATGACCATAATGCCATGAAAATAATTAGTAATGCGATATAAATTGTTTTTAATTTGTTAATTATTCTCATTGTATTGATCTTTATCAAACTTATCAATTAGTTATAATATCTATCTCAGCATAACCTGCAATATCATCTCCCCATACATTACTTAAAGCACGCAACCTAATATAGCGGGCATTAACCGGCCGGAAGCTCTTTATTTGCCAAACAGGATTATTTTTAATATTTGAAAATTCCCCCTGGTCAACTTTTTTCCAATTTATATTATCATCTGACACAAAAAATTCATAATTGCTTATAATTCCTGAACTCCACCTGTTTTGATCCGGAAGGTATTTAAAACCACTTATATTATATTTATTACCTAATTCAATTACTATGTCTATCGGCATTTTTTTATCACGCTGGTGCCAAACGGTAGCAGGATTGCCGTCAATTATAAACCTTGTATTCTCATCTGCAAATCCTGGTATTTTCCAGTCTTTTCGACAAATGTCGAATTTTTCAAGCTTTACAGGGCTACTTTTTCCTGAAGCCGGGTCATAAGCTATTGCTTTTACATTAACTTTGCCTTTAGTTAATATTGGCCCGGTATACCTTGCTGATTTAGGAGTTGGCTCACTGCCATCCAAAGTATAATAAAAATGAGGCCCGATATCATTGGAATAAATACTGACCTCGCCTGCCTGATTTCTTAAAATAACAGGGGCATCGAGAATTAAAGGGGCGTTGTAAACACCAATATTTGATATAAGCGGGCAACTTTTTGACCCGGTAATGTTAATCCTGACTTTTGAAGCATTAACACTTGGAAACCTTACTATACGTTTATAACCAATAGTAGTACCTTTAGCAATCTCTTTCCAGTCAGCATTAATATAAGCATCAATAGTAAAACTTTTAACCCTTTGACCCAAACGGATATATTCCTGTGCCATATACCGGTTAAACATAACAGGTTTATCAAACTCAATTGTAAAAGAAGCTTTTGTCACGCTGTCATCTGTAGCCCAATATGTTTCTTTATTGCCATCAATAGCTTTTGCCCCTGAAAACCTCTTTGCATTGCCACGAACATTTGTGGCTTCGGCATTTGCTTTTTCTGCAAGGTTCACAGCAAAAGACTCCCTCACTGTTTTAGCAAAATCAAGTGCTGCCTTTTCATCTTTATGGTGAATCAGTCCGTTTGGCATTATCGGAAAGTTAAGTAACAATGTGGCATTATGCCCTATTGAATGGTAGTAAATATTCATGAGGTGAGGAAGGGTTTTAACCTTATCGTCTTCATTCGGGTGATAGAACCATTCAGGCCGGATTGAAGTATTCACTTCAGCTGGTACCCAGGCATTTCCTGTTTCAAGACCAAAATGGAGCATACCCCATTCAACTTCTCCGGTATCATTGAGCAGGCTCCAGTTTGTTTCGCCAACAAAACCTTCTTCGGTACCTACCCAGCGCAAATCAGCCCGGTCTCCCCCATCATTCCAAATTACAATATTCGGTTGCAGCTCTCGTATCATTTTATAAGTAGGCTGCCAATCGTAATAAACAGTCCGGTCAATTTGGCGATTTTCATTAGCCCCGTCGTAGTATCCGGTTCCGCCATTTGCACCGTCAAACCAAATTTCAAATATATCACCATAGTTAGTCAATACCTCCCTGTTTTGATTCCTGAATACATGAATATATTCAGGTTTTCCATATTCAGGATGGTTTCTGTCCCAGGGTGACACATAAATACCCAGTTTCAGGCCGTATTCTTTGCAGGCATCGGCCATTTCCTTAATCACATCACCTTTACCATCTTTCCAGGGTGAATTTTTTACAGAATATTCGGTAGTTTCTGTTGGCCACAGGCAAAATCCGCAATGGTGTTTGGCAGTGATAATAATTCCTTTCATTCCTGCTTCTTTACAAATCCTTGCCCACTGCCGGCAATCCAAATTGGTTGGGTTAAACAGGTTGATGTCTTCATTGCCATATCCCCATGACTGGTCGGTATAAGTATTTAAAGAAAAATGGATAAAGGCATAATACTCCATTTCCTGCCAACGCAATTGGTTTTTACTTGGCAAAGGGCCATGAGGTTCAGGAGATTTAGTTTGCTTGCAGTTAAAGTTTAAAAAACTTATTAGCGAAATAATGGCAAAAAATAATAATCTGTTCATATTAATTGTTTTATTTAATTATTGAATTAATAATTATTTCAGCATCGGATAAACCTTGTGAAGTTATTGTTAATTTAATATTGCCTGTTTCGTGTTTACTTTTAATTACTACTAAAGCCCTTCCTTTCCATGATTTACATGTATTACCTATATATCCTTCAACATCTTTCAAATCGGCATTACCTGCCCCTGCAATTACACCCGGCCCTTCAATTTTGAAATGCAAACGGTTTGAGGCATTTGGATGAAATATCCCATCCTTATCGGTTATTTCAATGGTAACAAAAGACAAATCCTGTCCATTGGCTATTATTTCATTTCGGTCAGCGGTTAATCTAATTTTAGTAGCCTCACCCGAAGTTTTCAAAGAAGTCGATTCTATTTCCTTATCATTTTCAACTCCTACTGCTTTTATTGTTCCTGGTAAATAAGGTATTGAAAACACTGCTTTAAACTGTTGTTCTTTAGTAGTTGCCTGTTCCCCAATTAGTTTGTTATTAAGGTACAACTTTACTTTGGAGTATCTTGAATACACTTCAATCTGTATGTTTTTTCCTTCATATCCAGGCCAGCTCCAACTTTCCCAGGTTGGCCAAACTGCCCATCCGGTAATTCTGATTTCACCATTCTCCGGATTTGGTTCCCGAACAGCCATATATAATTTTTTCTTTTCATTATATAACATATTCCGGTAATGTGCTATGGGTTTTCTCCAACCAGTAAGGTCTATATCCCCGCAATATGCACCATGCCATGGATATCGGTCACTTTGCCAATGCTCGTCAGCATTTTCGCCAGGATAATAGTAAGCCCCAATTCCCGATTCGCCCAAATAATCCATTGCGGTCCAAACAAAATCGCCAATTATATATTTGTTTTCCTGTACCAATTGCCAGATTGCAAAGGCATCGCGTGGGTAAGATTCGGTATGGGCAATTATTCGTGAAGGTACTCGAATATGGTCATCAGAAGCACGGTGCAACTGGTAATTATAGCCGCATACATCGTGTGCTGCCATCAAAGGGTCGAAGATTTCCCAATCATTGTCCCAGGTTGTCATGGCTGAAGTCACTGGCCGGGAAGTGTCTATTTTTTTTATAGTTGCAGAAAGCATTTTGGTAATTTGAACTGCTTCGGGCTTTTTCCTTTCATAAACTTCATTCCCGATACTCCACATGATAATGGAAGGATGGTTGCGATCGCGCAAAACCATAGCCTCCACATCGCGATGGCACCATTGGTCGAAATAGAGCGAATAATCATAATTGTTTTTAGGTTCCTTCCAGCCATCGAACGATTCGTCTATTACCAATAAACCTAATCTGTCGCATGCATCGAGAAATGCTTCGGAAGGCGGATTATGCGAAGTCCTTACTGCATTATATCCTACCGCTTTAAGCAGTTCCACCTTGCGTTCCTCGGCACGTTCGAATGCAGCAGCGCCCAGGCAGCCATTATCGTGGTGTACACATCCACCGTTAAGTATTATTGGTTTTCCGTTGAGCAGAAAACCCTTTTCTGCCGTAAACTCAATGGAGCGGATACCGAAAGAAGTAAATGTGTTGTCGATGACCTTTTTATCTTTTATCACCTGTATTTGAGCTTTATAAAGAGAAGGGGTTTCGGTCGACCAAAGCATTGGTTTGTTTACAAGAATAGTTTGGAAAACCTCTTTTTCGCTATTGGCCGGAAGATCAACCTTTATTTGGTCATTGCCGGCATTTTTAAAATTTTTATCCAACAAAATAGTTTCTACAATTATATTTTGCGGTAATGAAGTTTCGTTTTTTACCAGCGTTTTAATCTCAACTCTTGCCTTTTCATCTGTTACCTCCGGGGTTGTAATGCCGACTCCCCATTTTGCTATATGCACGGGGTTTGTTACAATCAACCAAACATTTCTGTATATACCCGAACCGCTGTACCAACGACTATTGAAATGTTGGGAATTATCGACCCGCACTGCTATAACATTTTCTTTATCAATCTCAAGATAAGGAGTAAGATCGTAACTAAAAGACGAATAACCGTAAGGCCAAACGCCCAATGAATTCCCGTTAATAAATACCTCGGAATTCATGTAAACACCTTCGAAATAAATTGAAATTATTTTATCTTTCCATTCTGCAGGAGCCTGAAATGTTTTCCTGTACCAACCAATGCCTGCCGGAAAGTAACCGCCCGGACAACCTGTTGGGTTTTCTTTGAGTATTTGCCCTTCGATACTCCAATCGTGCGGCAGATCAAGGCTTCGCCAAACATTATCGTTAAAATCAATTAAACGTGCAGCCGAGGTGTCGCCCAAATAAAATTTCCAGTCGTAATTGAACAGTTGTTTTCTTGTAACAATTGAACTTTTATTGGAACAGCCCGAGAAAAGGCTTGCCAATATTATTACAACCAATGTTACTTGTGTGTTGACACAAGATTTGAATTTACATGAATTTTGAATGTTCATTTTTCTTGCATTAAATTTTGAAAAATATTTTCCGTTTATACATAAAATACAACAATAACCAGCTTACCAATAAATAAGCTATGGAAGCCAATACTGCCTGTTCCGAAGCATTGGCAGGGTATTTAATAAAAGCGTTGAAAAAAAATTCGCTTATTTTTCGTAAATCGGGCACACCCGATTGACAGGCATAAATAAATATTGAATTGGAGCCGATAACCACAAAAAAGAACGACCATCTCTTCAGTTTCCAAACATCTATAATAAGATAGAATAAGGATAAAAGTATTAAACTCCATCCAGCGGCAAATACAACGAAGGAACTTGTCCATATTTTCTTGATAATGGGAAATACCATATCCCAGACCAAACCTATACCTAAAAACAATATCCCGGCAATTCCAATAATCAATGCTTTTCTTATAGTATTAAAGTTTTTATCATCCTTTATCAAAAACTGTCCGGTTATAACTCCCAGTAATCCCATTGCTACACCTGAAATATGGCCTAAAAGCCCTTCGGGATCTAAGTATTCGGGAAAATACCATTGAAAAAACTTACCGGGCAATAACAAACGGTCAACATATCCGGCAAAATTTCCTTCCGGTGTTAAAACACCAGCCCCAAAACCAGGAACAGGTATTAGCTTTAACATGGCCCAATAGCCCAGCAAGAGGCCAATTACCCAAAATATTTGACCCCTGATTTTTGTGTTTAAAAATATTATGGTAGCAAAAAAACATCCGATAGCAATACGCATAAGCACATGGGTATAGCGGTAATTTTCGAAATCGAGGCTTTGAAAACCCCAGTTTGCCAATAAAAAACCTAATACAATCAGAATAATAAACCTTGTAAAAGCATGTCGGTAAATTTGTTTCCTCGTATGACCAAGTTGAAGCCTCTTATTAACAGAAAAAGGAACAGATACCCCGGAAATAAACAAAAACATAGGAAAAATTAAATCCTCGAAAGCAAAACCTTCCCAATGCTTGTGCTGCAATTGGTTTGCCCACCAGTTTAATGCCGGCCAATTGGTATATTTGGCAAGTGCTTCAAATAAAGCCCCGCCGCCTATAATCCAAAACATATCGAATCCCCGCAATGCATCGAGAGACATTAAACGTTCAGGTATTTTTAACATTTCATTTGATTGCCCCATTTATAATTTTTTTATAGTCCATTATATTTTTAAATATTTTCAATCTTATTTACTCCCCCTACTAAATGTCTTTTTACACCGTTCCAAATGAAAACCCCATTTAACCGGATCGGCAAAACAATTTCGCCACTGAGACGGTTTTCATTATCTTTTTGTAATTTAACCTGAATATTTCCAAGCTTATGTGGCATGTTTGCATCTATAATTTTTAAACTTCCAAAATTTGGTTCAATCTTAATGGTTTTAAAACCCGGGGAAGCTGGTTTAATGCCAGCAACTAACGACAAGAAATAATAAACCGGTGAAGCACTCCATGCATGGCAATCGGAACGTGTTGAGCCAGGTGTTTCGGCAAAAGTGGTCAAGCCGTCATCCAACATCTCTTTCCACGGATTTAATAATCCTGTAAACAGGTCAGCCTGCCCGGCTTTTTCAAGTGCTTCGAATAAATAAAACTTGAAATATAATGTACATTCAGCCAGTTGTTTATTATTTAGGATTTTATCAATAATTTTTGATTTATCCATTGATTCAGGGAATGTATTGGTTAATACAGCCAAAATGTTTGCATGTTGGCTAAAAGTTAATTTTTCAGGAGAATCGGCTATCAACTCTTTATCCGAATCAAAACAGGTCGAAAAAACAGCATTTTTAATTTTACCTGCCATGTTTTTATACTCATTGGCAATGCCGTTCAGGCCAAATGCTTCAAATACCTCTACTGCCTTTTCCAAAGTATAAACAAATTGTAAACTAAGTATGGAAGAACCGCCAGTATGTGCAGCAGGAGGGTTGCCATTGTCCCAACCTTCCGAGTAAGTCCAGTCAACAAAACTCCACCATTCAACCGGGCCTAACAATCCAGTTGAATCAATACGTTTGCCGAACCAATTGAGTGTTTCCATCATTCCTGGAATCATAGATTTGACAAAAGCAGGGTCGTCATTTAGCATCCAATAATCGTATATCATGGTAACCCAAACCAACGAAAAGGTTGGGATAATCTGGATTTGGTTACCCGGGAACCGGCTTTGGGTAATACCAAAAGGCAAGCGAGAATCGTGCAAGGCAGATAATGCATTTTTGGTTAATCGCGAATCGCCCGAAACATAAGTTGACACCAATGCCTGAATTCTCGTATCGCCAATATATTGAAGCTGCTCATAGTAAGGGCAATCGAAAAAAGTTTCGTTCGCACATAAGCGTTGTGTCCGCCAGCCAGCATCCCATATATCTATAAGTTGCGGGTTATCGGAATGAAAAGATGCCTTTTCTTCGAAAGGATAAGCCGAATTGATGCTATAGAAATCGTTCAGTACCAAGGGTTCGCCTTTAGTTTCAATTTCAAGTTCAACATACCGGAAGGTACGCCACCAGAGTGTTTCGAAAATTCGGTTGTTTCCCCCATCGCAAATAATTACATCGGTGTTGCCAATTATTTGTTTATTTTCAATATCGTTTCGATTTCCCTTATTTCCGTTACTATCAAACAAGCTTTCGGCATAAGTGAGTTTAATGGTGCTATTTTTACCTCTCGAAAAATTAAGTACAGGATATGCGGTTGTTAATTCGTTTTGATCAACCAAAATTTTCACTTTTAAATTTGCCGAAATCGTAATTGAGGTATTACCTTTCAGAAAACCTTCCGGAATATTGGCAATATCGGAACGGCGTACCATATAAAATCGCTGGTTTTTTTCTTCCATAAAAGGAATTTCCCTTTGCGAAAGCAAATGTACCGAAGGCCCGCCCCATTCGCCCATACAACTAACAGGCTTAGCGGTTTCTATTTCACTGGCACGTTTCCAACCGTAGGTATTGAAATTTTCTTCCATCCAATTCCAGGGATGTTTCTCACAATTAAAATCTTCACCTGCTCCTGCAACATAGTATTGATTTATATTTACCGGAATTGGTTTGTAGGCAATATTTTTATAAACTACCCAACTGGTATCGGTATTAATGCAGTTTTCTTGCTTTGAGTTTCCCTGGATAATTAGCCCAGTTTGCCCTGAAATCTGAGCTATGGGACGATATTCGGCAAAATTCCATACCACTGAAGTGATTATATTCTTACCCGAATGCAGGTATGAGGATATATCAATACTCTCGAAATTCCATTTGAACAAATGGCCCCGGGCAGGGCCGTTGAAGACAAAAACCCCATTTACATAAAGTTTGTAGCGGTTGTCGGCCGATACATGGACGATAAATTTTTCGGGTTTCGATTGAATTGTAATTTCTTTCCGGAATAAATAAACACCAAATTCCGAATTTGAATTTTCAGGATAAGAGATCCATTTTGCTGCCCATGGTTTGTAGAGAAGTTCGGATTTGATTTCGGTTACCTGCTGCGAAGTAATTTTTGCACTAACCAAACATAAAATCAGAAGAGTTTTAAAATAATGTTTCATTTAGGTTAATTTTTTAACGATCATATAATTTATGGCTTGTCTAATTTAATTATATTTCCGGGAATAGTTATAACCATTTCATTTTGGTTTCTAAAAACAACCA
>JAFGOZ010000084.1 GCA_016926235.1 Bacteroidales bacterium
AGGGGGGGGGGGGGGCTGCAAAGTGAAGCTGTTCAATTCGAAGACAAATTAGACAGCTATTCAGTCTTTCAAGTGAAGTGCTTACCTTATAGGGCAAATACCCTTGGATTTTTCATTTTTTGCTTTCGATATAAAAGGACTAAAGAAATAAATCCTGCTGAAAATAAAAAGTTACCTGATGGTTCTGGAACACTTGCGAAAGGATCTGAGATATTGGTAATGAAAAGGGTTGTTGTTACTGCAAGCGTGTATTCATCTTCATCACTACAGCATGTTTTGTATTTTGAATATTCAACACCCTGGAAACGTTGATTTATACCAGCATTTTGGAGTACTATACCAGCCGAAGAAATGATAAGATAGTGATAATATTGTCCTGCGTATAACATAGTATAATTTGTGTTATTAAAATTATAGAGATCACACCCCCTGTGACTTTGGGTTACATCATCAATTTGAGTCAAATCGGGTAATAAATAATCTCCATTAAATTCATTATAAAAAAAGTCTCCGTAATAATTGTCTGAAGAGGGGGTGTCGTCATATGAAATGTGAATATTTCCGGTTTCATCAATGAAATAGCCATCACTTTCAAGATCAACCAACATTGAATAGGTAACACTTTTACCGACTGAAATATCTTGATAATCTTCTGTGACATTGATACCATTATCACAGTACTTAATTTCACTTTTGGAGACAGTTCCTTCGAAAGTATAACTCATTAATCGTGATTGAATGCTTGTTGAAAGCAGGAAAACAGCTACACCAATTTTGTATAGATTCATAAACACCTCTTGTTTAATGGCAAAAATGGCTATTTTTTGAATAAGATATAGCGTTTAAAACAAAAATCAAAAAATATGACACATAGTGTGTTGAAAATGCCTGCTACAGAAAAAATTAATGTTACAACCACTTAAAAACAATATACTCTTAGCATCGCTTTGTGACAAATATTTTTAGAATGCTTGTCCATTTAAAAAAAAAATTCAGGATGGGATGGTGAATGCAACCTTTTATTGTTGATTGAGTTGTCTATATAGATAGATCTGTCTCCTTGATCATTTTGATTTAAGCTAAAAAAGATACATATAGTAAACAAACTAAACAGATGGAGAATTTTCGAAAATTTCGCATGTAGAGGCACAAAAGTCTCCAAATTCTGGGGAAAACGGCATTGGAGGTGAATTGTCCTGCGTTTGGCATGTTTGTGCTCTGAGAGTATCAAATGCTAATTTTTCAGAATAAATTTCGGGTTTCTTGTAGCTTTTTTTCATGAAAATGCCTTCGTTCGAAAAACAAAATATAAAAGAGCGGATCTTACTCTGCGGATAAAAGGTATTTTCCACAACAGTAATGTAATATAATTGATAACAGTTACTAAATGCTGCAAACGGATATATCTTTCTATTACAGGTTCTCCAACAATGTTTTGTATTCTTATTTTTTCAATATATTTGTTGGCATCCCCTGCAAAATATCCCCAGTTTTTTGAGTGCCATAAAAGACGGTGAATCGTAAGTGTTCCATTTGAAAAATAAATATAGCAATTTCCATTCTTGATCTTCTGATTTATATTTGAACGTATGGCAATAATGTCCCCATCTTTTAAATAAGGGTGCATCGAAGATCCGACAACTTTTATTGGGGAGGGTTCCTCTTCAATAATAAAGGGTGACAATGCAATCATTGAATGTTTCATGCTAATCCTCTCTCTTTTGCGATTTCTCTGATTGCTTTCATATTGTTGCAGCTCTGAATATAGGGCCCATCAAATGTGCCATATAGGCTATGGCTGTTTGCTATACATGGAATGCAAATCTGAGCGTTTTCACAATTTTTACACATAATGTCGTCAATTGTAAGATTCTTTAGTTTTGTGTATTCGCTATTACTATTAAGAATCTGTTCAAGGGTAGCATCTGAAAAAATTGAACCAATAATAAAGTTTCTAAAGGATGTGCATGGGTGGATGTTGCCGTTTATATCAATTGTTATAAGTGAATGAAGTCCTTTGCATAGTCGATGATTTTTCTCGTTGGTGGAGGTGTTGAGTTTTAGTCTGCTGGCAATTTGATCATCAGATTCTTTTGAGTAAATCAATTTGAAAAAATCTTTACTGATCATATACCTCATCAGGGGTGTGTCATTAAATTGTGTAATCAGCTTTCCGGAATTTTTGCCGATGGTAAAGCCCTGATTTTTGAAATACAGAATACTTTCTTCCAGATGTAAGATATTAAATGGCATAACAGGAATTGACAGGTGGACTGCAACACCAGCATCAAGAAGCTTCCTGCCTGTTTTCTCGATATCGTTTAGTGAATCGGGGATCCCCATGTAAGAATTATGAAGATGGTCATAGTGAGAAAATACCGTCATTCGAAAAGGCTTAACATAATCCTTGTATTTCTTTAAAAACTCAATATGTTTTTTTTTAACTGCTGTACCATTAGAAAAAATTGAACAGAATAAAAAATTAGAGCTAAAACAATGTTCAAGAATTTCTAAAATATCAGCTCTCAGGAATGGTTCACCACCAGTGATGTTTATATAAAGTAATTCACTTTGATTTAATTTGTCTATAACAAAATGAATTTGTTTTGTGCTAAGTTCCGGACTTGATTTGCGATCTCTGATGTAACAGTATTGGCATTCTGCATTACATCGGTTTGTTACTTCAATAGCTGCACATATTGGTCGATGTTCCTCAGAAAAACCATGTAAAGCTTTTAAAAAGGGTGACGGTTTTGGCATTGCTGTTATTGGATTTCCAGTATTTGTTTAGTTTGTAATTCTAAAATGAAATCGTATACGTCAATTTTGGCGGACTCCTCTGTAATATCAAATTCTTCAGTCAAAATTTCGATAATAGAAGAAAATGGGGTGTTCTTATATATTAACTCCCAGAGAAATGCACCGGTTTCATTGAATGAATGAATAACCCCGGTCTTCCTTTCAAAAACAAAATAGTCGTTTTTGATTTTTCTGGTTGAAAGATTACCAGTTATTACGTAACTGAACATAGTTGTTTTCCCTTTAACAAATCAGAATTGAAAAAATTAATTAATGAAGAATTTCTGGAAAAACAGAGTTCCCTGATCGTTACCAGATCAGCAATGTTCAAAATGTTATCAAACAATTTTTGAGCAAAATAATCTGACGATGGAAAACAACAGGAACTTCTCATTAAATTCAAGATGACAGTTTGATTTATTGGTGGAGCGACTTTATTTATTATACTCTTTTTTAGTAAATATATTGTCTCAACAAAAGGGGCATTATCATAACTACCAATGTTTTTCCCAAATGGTGTTGAGTAAATCTTAATTCGTTCATCAGAAGGCATAAGTACATTTATATCATCATTAAGATTTTGCCATTTAGAACGTAGTATATCATATATTGTTGATTTCCCGGCACCTGACTCACCAATGAAAACCATGGCTTCCTGATCTCTGAAAACTGCAGATGAATGGAGCAGAACACCGCCGTATTGCAGTATTACTATCGAAAAATAAAGCTTCAGATCGGATAAGAAATCTATTGCTGTGAAGCATGTCTTTGGAGGCGTAAAAATTTCCATGAACCTGTTTTTAATGTCAATCTTAAGACCGGAGGATTGATCGGCTATAATAATTTCAGATTCGTTTTCCTGATAGTGAAGATGCTTAAGTCTTATTTCCGGTTTGGAGCCAGAGTGAAAAAAATTTTTGTGTGACAAGGAAACTCTGAATAGATTTTCCTGATTTATGTTCGATGTAAATGAAGAAAACGGTTTTAATCGGCTAATTGTTCTCTCATTTAATATTGTATCTTCAATTTCGAAATGGATAGATGAAATCGTGATAATCATACACAAAAAATATTATTTCAGACATCACTTTTACAATACATTTATTAGCCACATACATCATCCTAGAAGGTTAAGAACACTCTGTGGTACCATGTTGCTCTGGGCCAGCATAGCGGTTGATGATTGTGTCAAAATCTGGTTTTTTGAAAATTGGGCTGTTTCTGCTGAAAAATCAACATCTCGAATTAACGATTCTGCTGATTGTGTGCTGGAGATCTGATTTAATAGGTTATTAGATGCATGATCTAAGCGATTAATCATTGCACCAATATTTGCACGCATGTTATTTACTCGAGCTAAACCGGTAATGTTTCGGGTTAAACCACCGCCACTACCGTTTGTTGAACGAAGAGCTGTAGAGTCAGGAATTCCCGCATCATTTCCATCAATTAATTTTAGTAAAAAATCAAATTTTTCATGAACACTGTTATCGGGTACGCCATTCATGGAAATATCTATGAGAAAATCTTGAAAATCTCCGACATTATTAAATCTGAAATCATCAAATAAAGTACTTGCATTTCCGACCGATGCACTTAAAGACGGGTCTTTCGTAAGTAATGCATTTGCATCCATTTGTCCAAATTGAAGCATAATCAAATTAGATGCTCCAGGTTGAAATGATTCATAGGTTGCATCGTATGCGTTACTATCTTCAGTTGTATAGTTTGCACCTATCATCATATTAAAATGATGTGAGCTGCTGTAATCATCTGCACCAAATATTGAATCGTTAGGGTCAGTCCATGCAGCTCGTGCATCTCTTAACTGGTGAGGTGTACCGCTTGCATTGGATAAAAGCATGGTTGAACCTTCTCCACGTTCAGCTTCCGGTGCAGCGAAAATCTGCATGCCATTATAATTGGTAACCGCAGCGATTCTATCCAGTTCCCCCATTAATCCCGAAAACTCCTGATACATATAATCACGTTCATTCTGGGTATAGGTATCATTTTTTGCTTGAATTACAATTTCTCTCATCCTTTGAAGAATATCCGCCTGCTCGTTTAAAGCTCCATCTGCAATTTGCAGCAGGGAAATGGCATCCTGGGTATTTCTAAAAGCCATCTGCATACCTCGTACCTGTGTCCGAAGGTTTTCCGAAACTCCTAATCCTGCTGCATCATCAGCCGCTGAATTTATTCGTAGTCCCGTTGAGAGCTTCTGCAATGACTTGTTGGTTTCCCTGTTGACTCTAAACATAGAGCCCTGGGCTGTCATTGATGAGATATTGTGATTGATCCTCATGCCAACGTCCTTGTCGGAGAAGTGAATCGTGTTGAAATTTCTCTGAGTCTTATACTCCTGTTATCTTTAATATCGGCTCAGAGGATAGGGCACTTTAAAAATATTCTCAAGTTTTAATTTATCCTGAGAAACCATCAGTGTACATTTTGCCCTATAAGTTCTTATCGGCATCATACTGCAAAACTTTAGTAATTTATAAAAATTGTTTCTGATGGTTGTATAATGATTTGATCTCAAAAAAGTTATGTATACTACAAACGGCTGAAATGTTAAACATTTGTGCTAATTGCAAACATCGCATATTCCGCGGCCCCTATCCCATCCTTCCCCC
>JAFGOZ010000648.1 GCA_016926235.1 Bacteroidales bacterium
AATCCATCGCCCTACCCCGCTCCAACTGCGGCGTACCACGACAGGAAAGAAGCCCGAAATCCGTGCCTAAACTTACACGCAGCCGTTGGCGGTCATGCAAAGAAACGACACTGCACTAAATTATGAGTAAAGATTATATAAACAGAATCAACAATACATTAGAGTTTATAAACAATAATCTTGATAAAGAATTAAACCTTGCGATTATTGCAAAAATAGCTTTTTATTCTCCTTTTCATTTTCACCGATTATTTTCTGCAGTGACTGGTGAAGCTCCAAATCAATATGTTTTGAGAAAACGGATAGAGCGTTCTGCATATCAATTAAAACACTCGAAAGAAATACCTGTAATTGAAATTGCAATAAATAACGGATTTGAAAGTAATGCTGCTTTTACAAAAGCGTTTAAAAAGCACTACGGAATAGCTCCTAGCCAGTTAAGAAAAGAAACAAATGCATATAGCAAGATAAGACAAAAAGATAGCAAGAATGGCCAAAACCAATTAGTAATTTCTCAGGACATTTGTGATGTTAAAAAATATTTAGATATGGGAAATTACACACAAATTGAAGTTAAAACAATGCCAGCTATTAAAGTGGCATATGTAACTCATGTAGGTTCATTTGAGGGCATAGGGAAAGCTTATGGAAAACTCATGAGTTGGGCAGGTGCAAAAGGATTAATAGGTGGAGAAACTGTTACTTGCTACCATGACAATCCGGAGGTGACTGAAATAGATAAAATAAGACAAAGTGCATGTATTGTATTAACAAAAGATGTACAACCAAGCGGAGAGGTGAAAACAACAACAATACAGTCAGGCAGACATGCAGTTGGTAAATTTGAAGTGACATTCAATGAATTTGAAAAAGCATGGCAAACGATGATGGTTTGGATTGCTGAAAACGACTATATCCCGAATGAGAAACGAGCGTTCTATGAAATTTATCGAAACAATTTTAAAAACCATCCGCAGCAAAAATGTATTATTGAAATCTGTGTACCTGTAAAATCTGATTAAAATGAAAAAGAAAATTTTAATAATAAGTGTAGTTGTTCTTTCTGTACTTGGAGTTGGAGGATATTTTGCTTACCAAATGATGATGGAACCAATGTATTTACCCAAAGACCTGACTACAAAAAAAGAGTACAAAAACTTACTTGCAACAGTCAATAAAGTAGATAAGGAAAATTATTTTGAATTGAATGACGGTATTTCATTATTTTATGAAAAACAGGGTTTTGGAGATACTCCTGTTTTAATTATTCATGGAGGCCCTGCTATCCCTTACGAAAAGCCTTGGAATGGTTTTGATAGTTTACTAAATGATTATACCTTTTACTATTATCATCAACGAGGTTCAGGAAAATCTACTCGCCCTTTTGATAAATTTGAGACCACTAATTTTTACAGTAATGCTATTACTTTAAACCATACATTGGGAATACCTGCACAAATAGCCGACATAGAACAAATAAGAAGAAAATTGGGGCAAGAGAAAATAATTTTAGTTGGTCATTCATTTGGTGGGTTTTTAGCAAGTATGTATGCTATTGAGTTTCCAGATAAAGTGGAATCACTTGTTCTGGTAACTCCGGCCGAAGTGATTAAATTACCTTCTGATGGAGATGGATTATATGGAGCTGTTCAAAAAAGACTGCCTGAAAATTTACATGCTGAGTATTCAGTGTATATTGAATCACTATTCGACTTTGGCAACTTATTTGAAAAATCAGAACAAGATTTAGTTAACGAGACCCTGAAATTCATCAAATACTTTGAGGTAGCAACAAATCAAAAAAATGAATCAAATCCTGAAAGTATAGGCGGTTGGATGCCCCAAGCTTTATATTTAGGGATGGGCGCTAAACATGATTACTCGGAGTATTTAAAACAGATAAAAGCTCCTACTTTAGTAATTTATGGTACGGATGATATTATTGAACAGAATAGCGTGCAGTTATATTTGGATTTTATACCGAATGTAACATTTGAATCAATATCAGGTTCTCATTTTATGTTCTATGATAATCCACTTGTATTTGGAAAAACAATTTCGAAATTTCTCGATAAACAAAACTAATGACAAAAAAAGGAGAAAACGATGAAACATGAATGGAGAAAAAAAGAAAAAGAGATTTATTTGCCAAAGAATAAACCTGTGCTTATAGATATTCCTGAGTTTAAATATTTTACTATTGAGGGTGAAGGGAATCCTAATAGCGATACTTTCCCTGAATTTATTGGAGTTTTATACTCATTATCATATGCAGTAAAGATGAGTTATAAAAAAGGTATTGAACCTGATGGGTATTTTGATTATACTGTTTATCCACTTGAAGGCATTTGGGACATTAAAAAAGATGCAAAACAGAACCATACAGGAACAATAAACAAAGATGATTTGATTTTCAAGTTAATGATAAGGCAGCCTGATTTTGTGAATTTGGACTTTTTTAGTAAAATACTAAAACTGACAAAAGATAAGAAACCTCATAATTTATTGGATTCCGTAAAATTTGAAACGATTAATGAGGGGGCATGTGTCCAAATGCTTCATTTAGGGAGCTATGATAATGAACACGAAAGTTTTAAGATTATGGAGGATTATGCTATTGACCAGGGACTAAAACGATTATCAAAGATTCATAAAGAAATTTATTTGACTGACGCAACAAAGACTGCTCCGGAAAGACTAAAAACAGTGTTGAGATTTCAGGTAGAGAAGAACGATAAATAAAGCACGAACCGCCAACAATGTATAAAAATAATAGCCGGGATAGTAGTAAATTCAAGGGTTGTAGCCCGCATCAACTTTCTTGTAATTTGATAGGAAAGGACCACGCAATCGGCTACTATTCTTATACTAAACGTTACCGCCAAT
Organism: Bacteroidales bacterium; assembly: GCA_016926235.1. The sequence continues at coordinate 2,887 of JAFGOZ010000648.1, forward strand.
TGTAAGGGAGTGTGCATATTACAAGACAAAAACAAATAAATAGAATGACTTTAGACTATATATTATTGATTCTGACATTACTTCTGATTTTTGGATTGATTTTCGGAAGTGTGTACTTATTACCAATTTTAATGATAATGTTGAGAAGTCGTCATTATGGACTAAAACTTAATTTCCGACAATGCAGACTTCTTGCAAAAAGTTATTGCGCGAAGAAGGACTTTTTAATTGGAACTCGAGAGATTTGGAAAGTTTATCCGGTTCAACTAGACAAATTAGTAAGCCATTTTAATGCCGGAGGAAATTTGAATAATTTAAAGATTGGTGTTTCGGAAATGATATTAAGGAAGAGGGATCCAGACATTAATAAGTTGTCGGTATTAGATTTGGCAAAAAAGGATTTAATGATAGAGATAGCAAAAGCAGAAAAAAACAATTGGAACTTTGGTTTTTAATATGAGCAATTGGAGTATTATTATCGGTTTGGGACTTTTATTAGCAGGATTCTACTCTCTGTTTCGGGTCATAAATAAGAAAGCATCCGAAAAAGACAGATTGTACTTTTATAATCAGATTTTTCCTTTTAAGCTTTTATTTGGTGACAAAAACGCTTACAACTCAATGGTTATATTTACTTCAATAATAGAAATTGGAGTTGGACTGATATTTTTGCTTGGACTAGTTTCATGGTGACATTTACAAATTACATGATTGAAATAAACAACATGGCGGTAACAGCAAAATATATGTCAATTGCCGTTTTTCGCTCGGATTATGTAACCAACTGCGCCGCTTCAACCTCGGTG
>JAFGOZ010000649.1 GCA_016926235.1 Bacteroidales bacterium
GGACAGAGGAAAGATAGCAGCAAAAGCCAATGATATTAAGTTGATAGGCTGAATAACTTAGATTCTTATGGACGTCCCATAATCCACGTCCCATAATCCAGTTACATATGCTACCGACAATGATGACACTGCTACAACCTTATACACTCAACGCTATCGATTAACTGGTCTGGGTATTGATGGTATAATAAACGATACCCTGTTCATAAATATCCACGGAAACGTTACCCATACTACTGAAAGAATTGACAGAGATAATAAAAAGGTAACAAAAACGACTGATTATTTTGATTCCACAATAGATGAAGTTACTGTAATGGAGAATGGACTTCTGCTCTCATCATCCGACACGAGCGGGGCCTTGCTAACATATTCATATGATGAGTTAGGGCGAAATACAGGCTTAACAGACCCGCGTATTGGAACATCTGTAACTCATTACAATGATAAAGGTCAGGTGGACTGGATAGAAGATGCTGCCAATAACCGAACATCATTTACCTATGATTCGAGCACAGGGCAAAAGATTGTTGAAGAGAATGCCCTGAACAAGTTAACACGATATGCCTATGATGACCATGGTCAACTCATCCATACCTGGGGGGATGTGAGCTATCCTATTGAATACACTTACGATACCTATGGCCGAATGGAAGAGATGCATACCTTTAGAAATGGAACAGGATGGGATGAAAGCACCTGGCCGGAAGATACGACGGATGATGCAGATGTAACAACATGGCATTATCAGGAGTCAACCGGGCTTCTGATAGCAAAAGAGGACGAGGAAGGAAGAAGCGTAACATATACCTATACAAACGGAGGAAAACTTGAAACCAGAACATGGGCAAGGCTTGACGGATCTGATCCCCTGGTGACTACTTATGTTTATGATCCTGATACGGGTGAATTGACCAGCATTAATTACTCGGACGCTACTCCTGATGTTGGATTATCATACGATCGACTTGGTAGACAGGCGACTATAACCGATGCAGTTGGAACTAGATCCTTTGTGTATAATCCAACTTCTCTGCAGTTAGAAACTGAAACCATCACAGGTTTATATAATAAGGTGATCACCAGGACTTATGATACGAGTAATATTAAAGGCAGAGACACAGGATTTTATATTGGTTCCGGTTATTCGGTTTCATACGGATATGAGGCTGATACAGGAAGGTTTAAGACTGTTGGTTGGAATGTAGATGGAAATATGGACAACGCTACCTATAGCTATGTGCCTGACTCTGACCTTTTACAATCTCTGGCTATTGACTCAGGACTTACGACTTCATATTCATATGAATCCAATAGAAATCTTAAAACAAGTGTACAGAATACATATAATGTGGGTCTAATATCACAGTATGATTATCAGTACGATGCTTTAGCCAGGCGGACATCGGTTAAAAACTCGGGACAGGCATTCACTCAGGCTGCATTTAATATTTCTGGTTATAATGATCGAAATGAGTTGAATGAGTCTAATCGATATATAGGAACAGATATTAGCGATACATCTAATCCAGTAACAGAGGAATATCGATCATACAATCATGATTCAATAGGAAACCGAAATAGTGCAACGGCTTGGGACCCAATCGCAGCCGCACAGGTTCAGATCACTTACACACCTAATCCTCTGAATCAATATGATCAGATTATAACTGATAATGGAACAACAGTTACAGATAATCCGGCTTACGATGAAGATGGGAACATGACATCGGCTGCCCTGGGTAGTTCTGCAAGAACATTGACATATAACGCCGAAAACCGATTGATTGGTGTTGAACCCCAGGCACCTGCTGAAGGTGATAAAAAAGTTGAAATGCTGTATGACTATATGGGAAGAAGAATACAGAAGCAAGTCTATACATATGTAGCTGACACTTGGACCCTGGCCAATGACAACTTGTTTGTATATGATGACTGGAATATGATCCAGGAACTGGATGGGGCTGGAGTTGTTGAAAAATCGTATGTTTACGGATTAGATCTCAGTCAATCGTTGCAGGATGCTGGTGGTGTTGGAGGGATATTGACGGTATTAAATAGTGGGGTAACTTACAACTTTTTATACGATGCTAACGGGAATGTGGGACAGTTAATAGCCTCTAGTGATGGGTCACTTGCGGCTCGCTATGAATATGATCCTTTTGGAAAAGAGGTTGTGGCCGTTGGAGCTATGGCTGATGCAAACTTATTTCGGTTTAGTACAAAATATTATGATGATGAGACCAGTCTATACTACTATGGGTACAGATATTACTCAACTAACCTTGGTAGGTGGATAAACAGAGATCCCATTGAGGAAAGAGGGGGAATTAACTTATATGTGTTTGTAGGTAACAATTCTTTGAACGCATTCGATCCATTGGGATTATCACCTCATCCTGGAGGAGTAATACCTCCAGGGGAAGCCATGAAATATATAAATGAAGCTGCAAAGATATCTAATTTAAATGCGTCAGAGCTTTTAAAAGAATTGGGTTCTGGGGTATTTAATACTGCGAATATTCATGGTGAAACAAATAAATGGGTATTTACTTGTAAATTTGGGTGGATTGATCTTGGCCATTTTTTTAATACATCGTATATAGCTAATACTATAAAGAGTCCCTTCATAGCATATGCTGCATCTTGGTATTTTGAAATCTATGGTCAAGGCATGGGGCTGTCAATTCCAAAAATTAAAGAAGGTCCAAATCCTCAAAGTTCAGGAACTTATGAAGATTTAAACAGTAATTATGAAGGGGCTTATTTCCAACATGGCGGATTTAAAAACTTGCCTACAAACTTTGAAAAATTTTTAAGAAATGCTGGTGTTGTAAATTATCATATGGGTGATGAAACACATTCTCAGTTAAAAAAGGATGTGTCTTCATTGCTAAGTGGTAATAAATTGGAGATATATGAAGGAGAAAGGATTTATGTCAAAGATGAGCAACTTGAGTATCAAAAGAAAGTATTTAAAAGAACTTTTTGTAAATTTTGCGATGGAGATAAAGCAAAACCAGAGTATAAATATTAAATTAAGGGTAAGTAAAGATGGCGAATGCTAAGTTTTCAAATAAAACAAAATGTATATTGCTTTCATATATTTTAGCAACTTATTTAGTAATGATAATTTTATTAATTTTCTCTGAGGAGAAATTTTTAAATATTTATTGGGTTGCCCCAATATTACTTTCACCTATTTTATTCCCATTGTACCTGTTAATGTCATTGATCATGACAATTTTACAGATATTGTTTATGGGTTCAGACTCAAAATCAGTATTTACTTATTATTCTTGGGAACTGTTGTTGCCATCAGCAATTGGAATTGTGATTTTTTGGATAATTTTTTATTTTGGATTAAAATATTGGAAATTTAAGTAAGAAATAAATAAAGAGTGAGGCTGTCTAATAATTTAATACCTGAATTTTGCACGAAAAACACCATTCCGAAGATAACCATATAAAAAATCATTTCGGTATTTTCAACATTAGCTCAAGCA
>JAFGOZ010000650.1 GCA_016926235.1 Bacteroidales bacterium
AATATCAGAACAGGAAATTATTGCCATATGCAAAGCCCTGGCAATTGAGAGCAGGATATTACTAATTGATGAGGCCTCTGCGCCGCTGGATGGTGCTGACCGTCAGGTTTTGTACAATATTTTAAAAAATTTGCGAGATAAAGGATGCGGTATTGTTTATATATCACATCATTTGGAAGAAATATTTAAAATTGGCGACAGAGTTACTGTCATGCGAGATGGTAAAAACATAAGTACTGTAGATGTATCTGAAACAGACCGAAAAGCTTTGATAGATTCTATGGTCGGCAATAAAAAAATATATGCACTGCAAAAAAAAGCTTTTGATTACGATACTGTTTGTGCTGAGAAGGAAACACCAATATTAGAATTTGTTAACGTAGAAAATGAATTCTTAAAAAGCATCAATTTCAAAATCCATAAAGGTGAAATTGTTGGATTTGCAGGTCTTGCGGGTGCAAACCGATCGAAAATCGCGGAGGCAATGTTTGGATTGTGCCCCATAAGGTCGGGAAATATTATGTATAAAGGTAAGATGTTTGATGTAAAACATTCATTAGCTTCAATACGTCTTGGCTGTGGTCTCGTTCCAGAGGATAGAAAGCAAGCAGGGCTTCTTGGTTGTAGAAGCGTAGCTGAAAACATAGTAATCACAAATATTAATAAGTTTAATAAGAAGTTTATATCATTGAAATGGAAGAGTAAAACTGCCCAGCAGTATATTAAAAAGATTAACATAAAAACATCAGGTGTCAATCAGCAGGTTGAATATTTGAGTGGTGGGAACCAACAGAAAGTTGTGCTGGCAAAATGGTTGAATGCTGATTCTGAATTACTTTTCCTAATTGAGCCAACAGCTGGTATTGATGTGGGCGCCAGAATGGAGATATATAAAATAATTCAAGAATTATCAACAAAGGGAATTTCCATCGTTATTATTACCAGTGATATAGATGAGCTGATGACGTTAACCAATAGAATTTTTACGATGATAAGCGGCCAGATCATCAACATGTATATGACTAGTAATGCAGAAAAACGGTTGATTCTATCCGATATACTTTCACAAAAATCAGTATAGTCGAGGTGTATATTTGTTAATAAATACTTTTAAGTTTATTTCAAACAATGTATTGTTGCTTATTGCTATTGTTTTATTTATGGTGTCTATGCTGATAACTCCGGGTTTTTCAAATAGTATGAACATTGAAAGTTTGTTTACAGATGTTGCAATTCTCGGATTTTTGGTTATTGGTGAAACATTAGTAATTTTAACAGGTGGAATAGATCTATCAGTTGGGAATGTAGCCAGCATGTCTACTGTTATGATTGCTTGGGCAATGATTAATCTTGAGTCAGTATTACCGCAGGGTTTGAATTTTGCAGTTTCAATTATCATTTCCCTTCTGATCGCAGCAGCATTGGGATTAATTATTGGCATGTTTATTGCTTATCTAAAGATTCCTCCGCTTATTGCGACACTTGGCGCAATGTGGATCGCTAAAGCTATCGCCACTTACCCCTTGAGGGGTGTCCCCACATCCTATCCGGTTAAATCTTTTAGCATTTTAGGACGTTTTGATATTGCTGGTATACCATTGACTATTATTTTATTAATTTTTGTAGCAATAATAGTTAGCTATATACTATCCAAGTGGAAGATAGGTCGTCGTATTTATGCTACTGGTGGTAATGTTTATGCATCTCACCTCTCGGGCATTAAAACAAAATCTATCACTGTTGGTGTATACGTGGCGTCTGCAGTATTTGCTGCATTTGGAGGAGTGTTGCTTGGCTCTTATAGTGGGACTGGTTATCCACGATCAGCCGAAGGGTATGAGCTTTACGCGATTGCTGCTGTTGTTATGGGTGGTGTTCAACTCAACGGTGGAGAAGGGAATTTATGGCGAACGCTTGTCGGCGTGTTTATATTGCGTTTGTTATATAAAATTGTAATTTTTAATAACGTTTCCGGTTACATAGAAGGGATGTTTGTCGGAGTCATATTCCTTGCTTCGTTGTGGCTAAATTCAAAATCAAGCAAATCAAATGGAAATATTTTTAAGTTTTCACTGAAACGAGCAGCAAAATCTGGGGTAAGAGGTGAGGAATTATGATAAATTCTAATCAAAGGAAGATGGGCCATATCAATTTTCTCGAACTCCTGAGAAGATATAATGTGATGGCAACTTTAATTAGCATATCCATTCTTGCTGCTTTATCAACTGGTGGATTGTTTTTGGAGGTTTCAAATCTGTTAAACGTGGCAGAAAGAGCAAGTATTATTGGCATTGTTGCGCTCGGGCAGGCACTTGTTATTATGACAGGTGGAATTGATCTTTCAGTTGGGGCAATAATGTGCACTGCATTAGCACTAACTTCAAAAACAACTGACTTAACTGGCTCTGTGACGATAGGAATAATTGTTTCTATGGTAGTATGCGCTCTTGTCGGTTTAATAAATGGTTTGCTTATTTCAAAAACGAAAATGCCAGCCTTTATTGTTACTATTGGAACGATGATGGTGTTTAAATCGTTTGCCATTTACATCACTGGCTCAGGACAGCTCGTTTTCACAAAACTTCAAGGGACAATAAATAGTACACTCAATTTAACTCCAACTGGTTCCAGATTGTTACCTACAGTAAGTTGGATATTACTTTCTCTAATTTTTATATTTATTCTCGCGCGTACAAAGCTTGGGTTAAATATTTTTGCTACCGGGAGTAATGAAACAACAGCAAAGTACTCTGGAGTAAAAACCAGCTCTGTTAAAGTTTTGGTGTATGTTTTTGCTGGGTTCTTTTCGGCGGTTGCAGCTATTATATATGCTTATAGATTATCAGGCGCAAGTCCGGATGCAGGGTTACATTTCCAGATGGAATCAATTGCAGCTGTCATACTTGGTGGAACGAGTTTGAAGGGGGGAGAGGGAAGTGTCTTCGGTAGTATGTTTGGTGCTTTAGTAATGGCAATACTTGTCAATCTTATGAATCTCTTAGGTGTTGATCCGTTTATTCAAGACGGTCTCAAAGGGTTGGTACTTATTGTATTTGTCTATTTATTGCAACTTTATTCAAAAAAGTATTAAGTCTATCAAGGTGATCATTATAAGAAATCCAATGAAGTAATTAATGATAAGGCTAAATGGAAATGATTTAATTGATCACAATAATAGGCTGAGCATTCAGTTTCTTTCCATAGGAGTTTAAATCTTATGACGCCCATAAAATATAGTAAGTTAATAGGTAATAAAGACCCACCTATGCTGAAGATGTATTGAACTTTAACATTTCCTTGAGATAGTTTTTAGGACTATCTACAATAAAAATAATTGGATTTACAAAAATATTACTAGGAGGTTAAATATTATGAAAAAAAAGCAAATTCTAATGGTCGGAAAAGCCTGGGCAACGCTCAAATTCTTCATCAAAGGATTTGATGTGATACCCCATGGTGGATATGAGGACTGGTCAGTGTATTTTAAAGAACCAATGAGTAAATACGACGATCTGGAAATATCCCATATTCCTAATTATCTGGTTTTAAGCATGTTTCCCCAGACAATGGAACAACTCAGTAAATTTGATGTAATCATCATAAGTGACTGTGGTAGGAACACTCTGACTAATTATCCGGATATGTATAAAGTACCGATGGGACCGGACAGGATAGCACTAATAGCTGATTATGTCAGGCAAGGTGGTGCGCTGATTATGACTGGTGGATATGTAGATTTCCAGGGATTTCAGGGTAAAGGGAACTACCATGGGAGTGCAATCGAAGAAGTTCTCCCAGTAAATATTATGGCAACAGACGATAGGGTTGAACCGCCTCAAGGTGTTGAGGTAAAGATTCTTAAGAGTGATCATCCTATTTTGGAAGGAATTCCGAAGGAATGGCCGCTTTTCATAGGATATCAAAAAGTTTTTCCAAAGAAAGGTTCAGAAGTACTGGCAACAATAGGTGAAGATGACCCAATGATTGTACTTGGAGAAACTGGGAAAGGAAGAGCTATGGCTTTCACTACTGACTTAACACCACACTGGGGAACTGCATTTGCCAAATGGGAATATTATAGTAAGTTCTGGTATCAGGTTATAAACTGGTTGACACGCTAAACA
>JAFGOZ010000651.1 GCA_016926235.1 Bacteroidales bacterium
ACCAATTGAGAATGTAGTATAACTCAGTCCATAACCGAATGGGAAAAGAGGTTTTTCTGTCATGTACCTATAGGTTCGACCATTCATGGAGTAATCCTCAAAATCAGGCAATTGACCTACACATGTATAGAATGTAACAGGAAGACGACCTGAAGGATTGTAGTCGCCAAATAAAACATTGGTTACAGCGGTACCACCAGCCTGACCGGGATACCAGGCTTGTAAAATAGCTTCGCACGAATGTGATTCTGGTACCAGCCCCATTGCTGATCCAGAGTAATTTATAAGAATCACCTTCTTTCCGGCTTCTTTCAATGCATGAAGCATACGCCGCTGAATAGCAGGAAGTTCGATGTCAGTGCGGTCTCCACCTTTAAAGCCAGGAACAGTAACACGCATTTCCTCTCCTTCAAGCGAAGGTGCAATTCCACCAGCAAATATCACCACATCAGCATCTTTTACTTTTTCAATACTTGCCGTCAAATCCATTGGCACCAATGTGCCGAAATCAAAATTTAACATACCATCTGCATTGCCCTGAGAAAAAGCAATCTCTATTTCGTATGATTTTCCTGCTTCAACTTTCATCTGATAGACGTTTGCTGGATTATTGGCAAACACATTCTTAACAACATCTTCGCCGTTTACAGACAAAGTAGCCATTCCACTGATTTGAAACCGGAACGAAACATCACACGATTTGGTAGGAATAAAAACTGTATTGTAACGAGCCGAGAAATCCCGAATATTAACACCAGCAGCAAAAGCTGTAGCACCCGAAGTTGTTAAACGGAAGGGTGTTGAAAGAATATCAGTAGCAACAGGTTGGCCTTCTGAAGTACGACTGTTCCAATAATGAGCAATAAACCCTTTCTTGCCATCAATACTACACTCGTTAAAGAGACTATTAATTGCCAGATCCATTGTGCGGTCGCATCCAAATTCATATATGAGTTGCGATTCCGGAAGAGCTTTATGAATAGCCTCTAACAGAGTGACAGTATGCCCTGGGAAACCATTATAATTGCCCCATTGCATAACCGAGTCGTTAGCATTTGGCCCCATCACCGCAATTTTCAAATTCCTGTTCAACGGCAATATATTGTTTTTGTTTTGTAGCAACACTATGCTTTCTTCAGCCATGCGCAATGCCAAATCCTGATGTTTTTTACTATTTACCACGCAATAAGGAATATCCCATACTGGTTTATCGTTCATTTCACCTAGTTCGAAACGGGCTTTAAGTAATCTTCTCACTGATATATCAATTCGGCTTTCATCAATCAGGCCAGCTTTTACAGCATCTGGCAATGTGCGGAAATCACTTCCACATTCCACATCGGTTCCATTTAATACTGCGCTGGCAGAAGCATGTGCTGCATCAGGATGGGTTACATGGGCATTCTGGCGATAGAAATCTGCAATGGCCCAGCAGTCCGACACAACCAACCCTTTATAACCCCAATGATCACGAAGTATTTGTGTTAATAAGCGGTTACTTCCGCAACAAGGCTCATCCTCAAAACGATTGTAAGCACACATAACTTCTTTAACATTAGCTTTCTGAACCAAATCTTTGAATGCCGGAAGATAAGTTTCCCATAAATCTCGTGGTGTTATATCCTCTGCATTAAATGAATGTCTGTTCCATTCAGGACCAGAGTGAACCGCAAAATGCTTTGCACAGGCATGTAATTTATCATATTCGGCATCATCTGGTCCTTGTAAACCCTTAACTACAGCGACCCCCATGCAGCTGGTCAGGAATGGATCCTCTCCATAAGTTTCCTGTCCCCGTCCCCAGCGAGGGTCACGAAAAATATTAATGTTAGGGGTCCAGTATGTCAAGCCCTGATAGCGATTCAAACCACCTTGTTCGCTGAATTTATTCGATTTAGCCCTGGCTTCATCTGACACAGCAGTAAAGACGTCAAGCAACAAACCGTCGTTGAATGAAGCAGCCATCCCCACAGCCTGTGGAAAAACTGTTGCAAGGCCGGATCGGCCTACTCCATGTAAGGCTTCGTTCCACCACTCATAAGCCTTTATTCCCAATCTGGGAATAGCAGGAGAATTGTTTTGCATCAGCGCCGCTTTTTCTTCCAGAGTTAGGCGCTTTAACAAATCTTCGACCCTCTCATCGGAACTTAATTTAGGGTTTTGATAAGGATATTGCTGAGCACACAAACTAACTGAATATAAAACGATTATGACAATTAATATACTCTTCTTCATTTATAAAAAATAATAATTTAGTTTAGCTCAATAATATTTTTCCCTTCTGTTATACTGTTTTCATTGAAAGTATCAATGGTGAAATAATACTTCTGAGAGCTATTTAAACTTCTGATAATTAGTGATTCTGCACCTAAAACCTGATAATTTTGGTATAATTTATCTTTTTGGGTTCCATACCTTATATTATAACCAACTGCTCCGAGAACTTTTGTCCAGTTCAAATTGACAATGCAACGGTCGTTTTCAGAACGTTTCAGGCTTAAATTACTCACTTGTGAAGGTGCTTTTCCTCCTCCATTACCAAAAACACGTAACCCTGAAATTGCAAAGGTTCCGCTTGGAACTTTATAGTTTGTCAATTTAAAATAACGGGCTTTGATCGGATGTTCTAATTCAATATAATCGTGAGGGAGATCTGTTTTGCTTTGGGTTTTATCAGAGAATGTTTTCCATATTTTATTATCAGAAGAATATTCGAGCAGGTATTGATAATATATATCTGATACTCTCCCTTTTAACGTGGCATCATTTTCGGCATAATTTATTTGAATGGCATTGATGATACATTCTTTTTCCAAATCCAGAGTGATCCATTCACCTTTGTCACCGGTTTTTGCACTCCAATAAGTACGAATATCTTCATTGACAGCATATTTTTTTGAATGAGCAGGCAATTCAGAAGAAACATCAACTGGTTTATTATACGAAAGCAACATCCAGCCTGGGAATAACTCTTCAGGCTCAGAAATTTTCTTTGTAGGGACTTTGAAAGGGAAATCGCCAAAACCGGTATAAACGTACATTACACCTTCATCGTCGAAAAATGCAGGGAATAAACCCAGGCGACGTTCAAACATGTGTTTTACTGAAATAGTCATTGATGAGATATGCCAGTAATTTCCATAATTATCCTGAAAAGTACTGCTATGACCAGCTCCGGCAATAAAGCCTTCAGGTTTATACGAAATTGGATTATGTCCTGCCAGTTCAAACGGACCCAATGGCTTATCTGCAACATATACAGCATCACTATAACTTTTAAATTCAGTTCCCGGGCCTGCATATTGCAGGTAGTATTTACCATTGTGTTTAGTCATCCATGCTCCTTCAATCCAGGGATTGTTGCCAACCTCATTGTAATCGCCAGATCTTTCCCATCCGTAATTTTTCTTGTCGCTATTTATAACTGAAACCGAATTCCCAATTGGATTAAGCGTTTTGGTGTCAAGTTCAACTGCTTCGATTGGATTCCTATTAGAACATCCATAATAGAAGTACAAATGCCCGTCATCATCTAAAAATAAATCAGGATCTATCATTCCAATGGGGAAAGCAGCATTGGCTACTTCCCATTTTCCTGATTTTGGGTTAGCTGTTTTATAGATAGTAAGTGTTGCATCATTTTTAGAGGCCATAAAATACAGAGTATCGGACATTTCGACAACAGTTGGGGCATAGTCTTCTATTGGAAGTGTATTTGTTATAATTAAATCCCAATTGATTAAATCGGTAGAATGAAAATACCCTCCTGATTTAGAAGCAAAAAGGTAATATTCGCCTTTAAAAGTAACCATTGTAGGGTCGGCAGCTTCACGACGAGGGATATTGCCATCGACACAGAAACGGTAACTCAGGTTAACCGGATTACAAATTGTTGTCTTAATCGAGTTCAATTGCGGATAAGCAGCAATTGATGAAACCATAAAAACAAAGAGTATTAATATCTGTGTAAGCTTATTCATGGGGGAAATTTATTTAAATAATACCTGTGCAAAATTGTAGAGGTTATTACGCCATACCGGCCAGGTATGCCCTCCCGGATATTCGGAATAAGTGTATTTGATTTTCATCTCATCGAAATTCTTAAGCATCATTTGGCAATTCTGCCATGCAATGTCTTCTTTACCTCCCTGAGAAATCCAGAACTGTTTCAAATTACTATTAATCTGATTAGCATTTTCTTTCATAAATGCGTATTGTGGATTGGAAATTGACGGTTGATTAGCCCACCAGCCAGAACTGAATACTCCCAAATAGGCAAAAAGTTGAGTGTTTTTAACTCCTGTGTACAACGTTTGTAAACCACCCATCGATAAACCAGCAAGTGCTCGGTTATTAGCATCGGTTTTAACCCGGTAGTTATGTTCTACAAAAGGAATAATGCTTTGTTTCAACTCTTTTTCAAACATGCACAGCGCTTCTTCGCCAAATTCATTTAATGGTAAATTTCCATCAACCATCACAACAATCATGGGGACAGATTTTTTTTGCGAAATAAGGTTGTCGATGATCAAATCGGTTTTTCCCTGGGTAGCCCAACCACGCTGGTCTTCGCCACCACCATGCAAAATATAAAGTACGGGGTATTTTTCGGTAAAATTCTGGTCATAACCGGGAGGTGTGTACATATAAAAATTACGCCAGCTATTTGTTACATTCGAATAATAACGTTTGTTCCTTATATCGCCATGAGGCACATCTCTAATTTCGTAATAACTATCACCCTTAAACGGGACTTCGAAACCGCTTGCCATTCGTCCCATTCCATAAAAAGTTTCGCTGGCAGGATCGGTAACAGCCACACCGTCGATGATTAATGAGTAATAATGAAAACCTTCACTTAATGAATCAGTAGTCGTTTCCCAAACACCTTCAGTGTTTTTAACCATATCGTATTTTTTGCCCAAATCGAGTTGTATTTTACCTGCTTCTGGAGCTTTTACACGAAACATGGCATGTCCGTCGGGTGAAATCCGGGGA
>JAFGOZ010000652.1 GCA_016926235.1 Bacteroidales bacterium
ATAAAAAAAATAGTGAAAATTCTTATTCTGATTTAGGAAATTCCGCTGCAATAAACTACAAAGCTTATTCCGAATTCATGATTGCAGTGGTTTGGTGTTTTATCTTGTAAACCATGGGTTGCTCACGCTAAAAAGTGTGATCACCCATGGTTATTAGCATTATGGCCTTACAGGCCATTATTAAGGTAAACTTAATTTTTTCTGTTTTTTATGATTATTATTTTAACTCGATTGAAAATTAAATATTTACCACATAAATAAAATTAAATCGAATTTACTTTATAATACCTATTTTCTTATCACAATCTTATCCGAATAATTGAACTGATCTGTAAAAATATTAATAATATATAAGCCATCTGATACATCCATGACTTTTAACTCAATTAATCCGTCTTTGGTAATGTTATCAAATTCATGGTAATAAACTTCCTCACCTGTAACAGTTGAGATAATAATTTTAACAAATTCATATTGATTGTCTATTAAATCAATAATCAATTCATCTTTTACAGGATTCGGGTAAATGTTTACTATGTTATTATAAGACAAATTGTTAATTTCAAGATTCTCATCGCTTACAACATTTGAAAATGATTTATCTGCATCACTCCCCTGTAAATCACATAATGAACTTATATCACCTAAAACTGCTGCAATTTTATAATAATTAGTTCCTGATGCCGGATTTTGATCTGACCAGCTGATCGCATCTCCTGATATCTCATCATACAATTCCATATCTGAATCTGAACTACCACGGTATATCTCATAACCTTCAGTTGTTTTGCCTTCATATTCATTCCATCCTAAATTATGGCCATAATAAATGTTCAGATTTATACTCCCATGTGTTATGCTCCAATCTGAATGATTGCCACAATCATCAAAAGTATAAGAAGAATACCTGTATGGACCATCTTCCGGTTCTATTTCTGAATAAATATACTGGCCTGTTCTGTAATCAACTGTATCTTTCATAAGAAAATAGATATCATTTCTATCATATGACTCTCTTTCTATATACATATTAACCGGTTGAGCTGACGAAGGTTTTGCCCAATACAGCTCATACTGATCATTATTATAGGTTACTTTACAAATTTCAGGACGAGGAGTATAAGATTCAACAAAATTAACATTAATTGTGTCACTTCCTGTACAACTATTGTTATCGGTAACTGCTACAAAATAGTCTCCGCTTACAGTTACTGTGTGTGTTTGTGTTTCTGCAACACCATTATTCCATGAGTAACTGGTGTAGCCTGTACCTGCATCAAGCGTTATACCACTCGTTGAACAACTGCTGGTATCGCTACCTAAATCGACTACTGGTAAAGGATTAATTACTAATGTTACTTTTTTAGGTGCACTTTCACAACCATAAACTGTTTGAATTGCATAATAAGAATAACTGCCAACCGAACTATCAACTGGTTCATAAACATTTTCACAACCCAGGCTGCTTGTTAATAGACTATCGGCATACCAGCAAATGTTATCACCTGTTGCTGTTAAATCTGGTATAATATCACCTAAACATATACTGGCATCATCAGCGTCCGGTGGTACTGGATTTTGTAAAATAGTAATACTAACTGAATTCGATTCACTTTCACAATCATCTACTGTTTCGGTCAGGTAATATATTGATGTGCCAATAACATTATCTGGTTTTAAATTTGTGCCTGTACCTATAACCTCGGTAAGCTCAACATTTGAATACCAGGTTAAAATACCTCCACTTTGAGCTGTTCCAATTATATCTTCCAGTGAATCTCCATAACAATATGTTGTATCATTGCTTAACAGGGGTGCAGGAGGTGCATCGGGACTGGTTATGGTAACTGTATCGCCATAAGCCAGGCAACCCCATATACTTTTAACAACAACCGGGTAATTACCGGTTTCAAGTCCGGTTGCCGTATTATCCAATATATAATTCACACCATCATCAACTGAATATTCCAATGGTTCATCGCCTGTAGCATTTATTGTAATAGTTCCATCATCTGCAGCACAGCTTGTTGCATCAGTTTTTTCAACTGAAGTAATTACCGGATTTGAATATATATTGATAATAACAGAATCGGGCAGGCTTTCAACATTATCAATAGTTTGGGTAACATAATATTTATATTCACCCGGATTAAATAAATTAACATTTAAAGTATCTTCTTCAGACAATAAGATAGTTAATAAACTATCTTCATACCAGCTTAAATCAACTCCTGTTGCTGTAATATATTTAATGGTATCGCCTTCGCAAATACTGGTATCATTTGTTACCGGAGGAGGAGTATATGATTCTTCCAGTATTACTGAAATTGCAACAAATGTATCAATATCATTTGTATAAATCCATAATGTTGTAGTGTAATTTCCGGGTAAGGTGTCAGTACTTAAAGAAACTGAAATAACAGTCGAATCCTCAGGTTGTATGGTATCGGGAATTTCACCGCTTATTGAAAATGGCAATTGTACAGTTGAAATACTGTCAATTGAAAGTCCGGCTGTGCCAATATTATATAATTTTATTTCCTTGGTTGTATCACCAATTTCAACTAGCAATGTATTGAAATTAAGTGTGTTTGAACTTATTTTTAAAAT
>JAFGOZ010000653.1 GCA_016926235.1 Bacteroidales bacterium
AAAACGTCTTCTTGTTGATAATTCACGTCAACTGTTGATTTGTTGTTGATAATATATGGTTATAACAGATGCTATCATTTGTCGACATATTAGGATCACGCCAGTAATCCTGTATTCTTTTATTACTTCAGGTAAATATCATTTGCACAAAATCCCAGGCAAAAAAAGCCCGAAGCGAACGCAGTGAGCGGGCTTTTCTTTTTGGACGACACCCCCTTTCAGGATCACGACTAAAAGAAGCAATCCTATACTTACTTTTTTTAACAAGAATTGAACGGTGCAGAGATAAAACGCCCATTGCGTACGTAGCAGAATCTAAGGACCATTTTTCCCAAAAAAGATTCAAAATTCTACCTGTCCGACCATTTCCATCTTGAAATGGGTGAATAGCCTCAAATTGATAATGGGGCCACACACATTTTTATAATAATTGGACAATTACCCATTTTCCAGAAAATAATGAACATCCATTTGCATTATGTCCAATAATTGAAATAAATTGAACATAAAAATCAGGAAATGAAGCACCCCTATTTTATGGACAATATGTTTTTAGGTAGGTATGAGCCAGTCAGATTAAAGATATCATCGAAAATAAACCATAACGACAAAAAACAACACTAATAAACTAATACAGATTATTTTCGTGATTTTAATTCCACGACGATTAAATTTCTTTTTTCTGCCTTTTTCGATCATGGCAAAAATGACATTTCCAATATCTAATCCGGGAATGGGCAATAAGTTTAAAAACCCTACAAATATCAATGACATTGATAGTAGATATAATAATCCTTTAAAGTTATATATCCCTCCAATTATCCCAAATCCTCCTATCTGATTATAAATTTTCCTAGGGAAGAACCACCTATATACGGTTTCCACTGTAATTAGATATTTTTGAAAAGCCTTTTGAAACCCTTGGCGCGACTCTTCATAAACAAGTTGATCTATCCCTGAAATTGAATCGGGTTTCGATTTGGGTTCAAAAAGATTAAATACAGGGCTCTTTATGATTTCTCTTACGGTTGTTTCAGAGACAACAACTGTTATTTGCTCATCATCTCGCTGAACCAATACATTTGCCTGACCATAGATCAGAATGGTTTTTATAATATCGTCAAAGCGCTCTACTTTTTCATCATTAATGGAAATTATCTTATCTCCATCTTTAAAACCTATTTCTTTGGCATAAGGACTACATTCTATACCATAAATGGCATTTTCGTTTAAAAGGTAATGTTCTTTTGTGGTTAATGTAATTATAGTTATAATAATAAACGCCATAACAAAACAGGTTATTACGCCACTCATTTCATAAAAAATCTGTTTCCATGTAAACTGGGTACGTAAATCTTTTAGCTTTTCCCCAGTAAACAAGGATGGAATATAATGACCGAGTACATGTATTAGTATGGCTAATAATAGCATATTTAATAATTACGATTTGGGGTGATTGCAAATATAAAACAAATCCGCAAACATTAAACTTGTAGTGCTATCCCCATCAAATTTAATCCCTTTAGGCTACTTTGCTGTCGCACGGATGAGGATGTACACGAAAGCAAGGTTCATTTCTTAGCTAATATAAATGATACAGGAAAATTATACCTCACCGGGAAAGGCTTGCCATCTTTCTGACCTGGCTCCCATTTTGGGGAATTTAATATGACACGATATGCTTCTTTATCCAAATCTTTATATATTGATTCAGTAATGTTTATTTCCGTTACTTCTCCTTTTTCGTTTACTGTAAAAGAAATATGAACTTTTCCTGTCTTTCTATACTTTACAGCTAAAGACGGATACAAAAGGTTCATAGCAATATACAGTCGGAATTTATCAGTTATACCTCCTCCTTGAAAAGTAGGATGAGTATATTGTCCCTCATATGGATTGGCTGGAATGGAATCGTCCTTTAAATTATTATTTGTTGCAGTAACATATACTACATTAAAATTATAATCCGTTTTCGTTACATTGTCTTTACCGTATCTCACAGATTGTTTTAAATCCCCATTTTTGTAATAGTACTCAAAGGTTTTAATTCCTTTTTTATAGAATGTAAAAACTCCGTGTTCAACGATAGGATCAATGGAACTAGCATAGCCCGTCATATCTAATCGCTTATTCTTAATAAAATCCTCAATATAGTAAGCTGTATCATTTTGTTTATATATATTTCTTGTATAGTAAGCCTTTTCCATAGAGATTTTATTCCAATTGATATCATAATACTCGTCACGAATAAGTTCTTGTCCGCTTAGCAAACAAGGACAGCTAATTAGAAAAAAGATTATCAATTGGATCAGATTTTTCATTGTTATTCCTTTGTTTCTCATTTTTTCTGTATTTAACTATTCAAAAACTCCTTAAACCTATCTATCGTAAATACCTTCCAAATACCTAATAAAACAGCTATTGTCTTAACAAGAGATGAAATTGCTAAAAGCGCGCTTCCTCCTACCCAATGCATTATTTTAAGCTGGGCGCCAATAATGGAAATTAAAAACCCTATTAGATACAGTATAAGTATGTGTTTTACTTTCATATTGTTTTGTTTGAAATGCTTCTTTAATTACTGCTCCCAAACTTAAGCAATTTACAAAATATTCAGCAAGTTGAGATACATTGATAAATTCTAATAACCAAATAGTATCCGTTATCTAGGTTAAAATTGTGTTGATTTACATTTTCCCATTTGAATATATCTCCTAAAATGTTAATTTAGACAGAATTTTAAACCTATTCTGTTTTCTATGTCTAAAACCGAGGCGCAAACACGAAAGGAAATCATTGATAAACGCTTAGCTCTGGCAGGATGGAACATTAGCGACATGACTCAGGTTGTGTTGGAATTTGATATAGAAGTAGGACTCCCGGATGGCGTAAATGAACCTTTAACACCCTATCAGGGACATCAATATTCCGATTATGTATTATTGGGCAAAGACGGCAAACCGCTTGCTGTTGTAGAGGCAAAAAAGACTACAAAAGATGCTGCCATTGGACGGGAACAGGCAAAACAATATGCATACAACATAAAAGATAAATATACTTCTGAGTTACCTTTTTGCTTTTATACCAATGGACACGATATTTATTTTTGGGACCTGGAGAACTATCCACCCAAAAAGGTTTATGGATTCCCGACGCGAGATGATTTAGAACGTTTCTTGTATATTCGAAAATCCCGTAAAGCACTGGCTGGTGAATTAATCAATACAAAAATTGCTGGTCGTGATTATCAAATACGCTCAATTCGTGCGGTAATGGAGGCAATAGAAAAACGCAGACGTAAGTTTTTGATGGTCATGGCAACGGGAACAGGAAAAACAAGGACGTGTATTGCTTTTACCGATGTTTTAATGCGTGCCGGCTGGGCAGAAAGAGTATTGTTCCTGGTTGACCGTATTGCACTTCGGGACCAGGCATTGGAGGCTTTTAAAGAACATTTGCCCAATGAACCCCGCTGGCCAAAACAGGGTGAGAAAGAAATTGCCACCGACAGGCGTATTTATGTTTCTACTTACCCTACCATGCTGAACATTATCAGGGATGAGAAAAAAACTCTTTCCCCGCATTTCTTTGACCTGATTGTGGTTGACGAAAGCCACCGAAGCATTTACAATACCTATCAGGAAATATTGGATTATTTTAATACCATAACACTTGGATTAACTGCCACACCAACTGATGTAATTGACCACAACACATTTGAATTGTTCGAGTGTGAGGATGGCGTTCCTACTTATGCATATTCTTACGATGAAGCTGTAAACCATATACCGCCTTACTTATGCAATTTTCAGGTGATGAAAATTAAAACCAGGTTTCAGGACGAAGGCATCAATAAGCGGACCATTACGCTTGAAGACCAGCAAAAGCTGATTGTTGAAGGGAAAGAAATTGAGGAAATCAATTACGAGGGAACCGATATAGAAAAGAAAGTAATCAATAAGGGAACAAACGCCCTGATTGTGCGTGAGTTTATGGAAGAATGCATAAAAGATGCAAACGGTGTTTTGCCTGGGAAAACCATTTTCTTCTGTATAAGCATGAACCATGCAAGACGAATTGAACAGATTTTTGATTCATTATATCCTGAATATAAAGGAGAACTGGCAAAAGTATTGGTAAGTGATGATCCTCGTGTATATGGAAAGGGTGGATTATTAGACCAATTTACGCATAACAATATGCCCCGTATTGCCATAAGTGTTGATATGCTTGACACGGGAATTGATATACGTGAGTTGGTGAATCTTGTTTTTGCAAAACCTGTTTACAGTTACACCAAATTCTGGCAAATGATTGGCCGTGGAACCCGTTTGCTCGAACCTGAAAAGATGAAACCGTGGTGTACAGAAAAAGATATGTTTCTTATTCTGGATTGTTGGGATAACTTCGAATATTTCAAATTGGTACCAAAAGGAAAAGAACCGAAAAAGCAAATTCCTTTGCCTGTTCGTTTGTTTGGCGCACGATTGAGTAAAGTTGATGAAGCGCAAAATCAAAATGAAACGGAGATTGCATCAAAAGAGATTGCAAAACTTCAAAAGCAAATAAAAACGCTTCCCAAAAACTCAGTGGTTATTATTGATGCGCAGAATGATTTGCAGCTATTGGAGGATGAGAATTTTTGGAATAATTTAACAACCGATAAAATTGAGTTTTTAGATAGGGTTGTAAAACCATTGTTTCGCACGGTTTCTGATTCCGATTTTAAAGCAATGAGGTTTGAAAAGGATATGGTGGAAGTTTCGTTGGCCCATCTGCAAAAGGATGAAGCAAAATACGAAACCATTCGGGAAAGCATTGTTGAAGAAATTGGAGAATTACCTTTAAGCGTAAATATTGTGGCTATAGAACAGGAACTGATTATAAAGGCACAAACCAATCATTTCTGGGCAACTATTGATGAGAACAAATTTGACGAACTCATTGAAAAAATCGCCCCATTAATGAAATTCCGTGAAGCTGTGATTACGCTCCCACCTGCAAAATACAACCTGAAAGACATTATTTCGGAAAAAGAATATGTGGAGTTTGGACCACAACATGAAGCCTTGAGTGTGGCAAAATATCGTGATCTGGTGGAACAAAAAATAAATGAACTGGTTTCTTTCAGTCCTGTTTTGCAAAAGCTGAAACAAGGTTTGGAAATTACAGCTGAAGAAGCTGAACAACTGGCTGAGGATTTACACAACGAGCATCCACACATTACCATTGATTTGCTACGTAAGGTCTACAATCATCGAAAAGCACAATTAGTACAATTCATCAAACATATTTTGGGAATTGAAATACTGGAAACCTTTGCCGAAACTGTTACCAAAGCATTTGATGCGTTTGTGAACAAACACAGCTATTTAACAAGCCGACAATTACAGTTTTTAGACTTATTGAAAAATTATGTATTGGAAAAAGGTGAAATCACCAAACGCAACCTGATTGAATCGCCCTTTACTATGCTCCACCCCGAAGGCATCAGAGGAATATTCAATCAAAAAGAGATTGACGAAATTTTAAGTTTAACCGAAAAAGTATTAGCTGCATGAGCAAACAAATTGATATTAAAATCTTTGAGGACAAAAAGGTTAGAACGCTTTGGGATGCCGAACATGAAAAATGGTATTTGTCGATTGTAGATGTTATTGCTGTTTTGACTGATAGTCTTAACCCTCAGGTGTATTGGCGGGTATTAAAAAAGAGATTAAAAGATGAGGGAAATGAAACCGTTACAAATTGTAACGCTTTGAAAATGCCTGCCCCTGACGGCAAAATGAGACTGACCGATGTTGCCGATACCGAACAACTTTTTCGCCTTGTACAATCTATCCCATCACACAAGGCAGAGCCTTTTAAACTTTGGTTGGCACAGGTAGCTGCTGAAAGACTGGATGAAATGCAAGACCCTGAACTTTCTATCGATAGAGCTTTGGAACAATATATGAAACTTGGCTATTCAGAAAACTGGATTAACCAGCGGCTTAAAAGCATTGAGATACGCAAAGAGTTAACAGACGAATGGAAAAAACGTGGGTTGAAAGAAGGTGTTCAGTTTGCTAAACTTACTGATATTATCACCAAAGCATGGGCAGATAAAACCACGAAAGAGTATAAAATTCTTAAAGGGCTGAAAAAGGAAAATCTCCGGGATAACATGACCAACACCGAACTGATTTTAAACATGCTTGCCGAAGCATCCACAAAGGACATATCAGCTGCAACCAATCCGAAAGACTTTGAAGAAAGCAAGAAAGTAGCCAAACAAGGTGGAAATGTAGCAAGAGTAGCCCGAAAAGAACTGGAAGCTAAAACAGGAAAAAACGTAGTAACCTCTCTAAATGCCAAAACTGCCTTGCAATTGAATGAGGGTGACAAAAAGAAATCGAAAAAAAAGAAAAAATAAATGCTACAAAATAACTCCACATTAAAATCATTGATTGACAGGCTTTGGCAAAACTTCTGGGAAGGTGGTATTGCCAATCCGCTTACTGCCATTGAGCAGATTACCTATTTGCTTTTTATGAAACGTTTGGACGATTTGGAAGCCAAACGTGAGCGTGATGCCGACTTTACAGGCGAACAGTACAATTCCCGATTTAAAGGGACTTTTACCCTGCCTGGCAGTGACCAAAAAATTGAGAAAAGCGAACTTCGTTGGAGCGTGTTTAAGCACAAACCAGCCGATGAGATGCTCCTGCATATTCAAACCAAAGTCTTCCCTTTTATGAAGGGTTTGAACGGTGAAACTTCGGCTTTTACCAAACACATGGAAAATGCAGTTTTTATTATGCCAAAGGCAAGTTTGCTGGTGTCGGCAATTCATGTTATTGAAGATATTTTCAAGGAAATTGAACGCGATGCCACCGAAGGCGGACAAGCCTTTCAGGATATACAGGGTGATGTGTACGAAATGTTATTGAGTGAAATAGCTACAGCAGGAAAAAACGGACAATTCCGTACTCCACGCCACATCATTAAACTTATGTCTGAACTGGCTGCACCACAACTCGGCCAGCGTATTGCCGACCCTGCATGTGGTACGGGCGGTTTCCTTTTGGGAGCCTATCAATATATGTTGAGCGATTTGGTTCGCACTTCGACTGCGCTCAGTGCAGGCGAACCTTCCAAACTGGTAAAAGATGAAGACGGTTTTGAACGTGCTGCCATTAGTGCCATATTGACCAAAGAAGTAAAAGAAATACTCGACCAGAGTTTTTCAGGTTACGATATTGATACCACCATGGTTCGTTTGGGAATGATGAACCTGATGATGCACGGCATTGACGAACCCTTGATTGACTACAAAGACACCCTGAGCAAAAGCTTTAACGAAAACAGCCTGTACGATGTAATTATGGCCAATCCACCATTTACGGGCAACATAGACAAAGGCGACATTAACGAAAGCCTGCAACTGCCTACCACCAAAACCGAATTACTTTTTGTGGAACGAATTTTCCACATGCTGAAAATGGGAGGCACAGCAGCCGTAATTGTTCCGCAAGGCGTTTTGTTTGGCAGCGGCAATGCTTTTAAAAGCCTGCGTAAAATGCTGATTGAAAAAGCCGAGTTAAAAGCCGTTATTGCCATGCCAAGCGGAGTATTTAAACCTTATGCCGGAGTAGCTACCGCTATTTTACTGTTTACCAAAGGCGGCGAAACCAACAATGTATGGTTTTACGGCATGGAAAACGATGGCTACAGCCTCGATGACAAACGCAACAAAATTGCCAACAGCGATTTGCAGGACATCGTAAGCTCATTCAAAGCTCGAATTTCCTCCCCTTTAGGGGAGGTGTCCGAAGGACGGAGGGGTAAATATTTTTTTGTACCCAAAACCGAAATTGAAGAGAACGGCTACGACCTGAGTTATAGCAAATACAAAGAAGAAGTGTACGAAGAAGTGGTGTACGAAAAGCCCAATGTAATAATTGGCAAACTGGAAAGCATCGAAAGTGAGATTAGTAAAGGTTTAAAGGAGCTAAAAACATTTGTTTAAGAATGAAGGAAATTACATTTAGTAAAATAGTAGGATCAACGGGTGTTTTTAATGATGGTGATTGGGTTGAAAGCAAAGATCAAGACCCAAATGGTGAAGTACGTTTAATTCAATTAGCAGATATTGGAGATGGTATTTTTATTGATAAGTCTAATCGTTTTTTAACAAGAGAAAAGGCAAAACAATTAAAATGCACTTATTTAATGGAAGGTGATGTTTTAGTTGCTCGTATGCCTGAACCATTAGGTAGAGCTTGTATTTTTCCAACATTAGATAAAGTATGTGTTACAGTTGTAGATGTTTGTATAATTAGACCTGATTCAAAAATTGCGAATAATGCTTACATAAAGTTCTTAATCAATTCTCCTGATTTCCGTAATAAAATTAATCGTTTTGCTTCAGGCACAACACGTCAAAGAATTTCAAGAAAAAACCTAGACAAAATTTCATTTTCATTACCAGATTACGAAACCCAACTCCACATCGCCAACCTACTTTCCAAAGCCGAAAGCCTCATAGCCCAGCGCAAAGAAAGCATCCGCCTGCTCGATGAATATTTAAAATCGGTGTTTTTGGAGATGTTTGGGGACCCTGTGAGGAATGAGAAGGGTTGGGAAAAGCGACCATTTTCTGAATTGGTTGCACCTGATTGTCCTCTCACTTATGGTATTGTGCAACCCGGAAATGATTTTGAAAATGGAAATCCAGTCATAAGACCTGTTGATTTAACAGATACATTTGTTACGAAGAAAGGTTTGAAATTAATAGACCCAAAAATATCTGAACAGTTTAAGAGAACCATATTAAATGGCGGTGAAATATTAATGTGTGTTCGAGGTACAACAGGTGTTGTATCGATTGCAACAAAAGAAGTAGCTGGTTGCAATGTAACAAGAGGTATTACACCAATTTGGTTTTCTAATAATTACAACTCACTTTTTGCTTATTCACTTTTTAAAACTCAAGCAATTAATAATAGAATTCAGGAATTGACTTATGGAGCAACCCTAAAACAAATAAATCTTGGTGATTTAAGAAAAATTGAGTTAATAAATCCCCCTCTCGAACTCCAAACCAAATTCGCCCAAATCGTAGAAAAAACCGAAGCCCTCAAAGCCCAATACCAACAAAGTTTGCAGGAGTTGGAGCATTTGTATGGCAGCTTGAGCCAGAGGGCTTTTCGGGGGGAGTTGGAGGCGGGAAATTTGGAAAATAAGGATCAACCATTGGATATGGCTGCAGAGCCCGAGGTGAAATATAAACCAGATTAAATAATCATTTATGGATATAACAAATGTCATTAGTAAGTATAAAGAACTTGTCAGCGCCGGCTAGCGTGTACGTCATCATCCGTTTCTTATTATACTAAACTACTTATTATTAAACACACGTGGACATCTGCGCTAGCAGAGGTGATATTGGTATAGGTTGGGGGTTATTGTGGGGGGCAACGCTCGAGTGCGGTTGGCGAAATGATCACGGACTACAAGTTTGCGCTAGCGGGGTTTTGGCTGTTAGCTATTAGGGATTGGTTGTTAGGGAGTTGAAGTAAGTTATTTTTTTTAACTATTTGCTTTTAACTGCAATGTTCCTCTCATTGTCTCTCAAAACTCGTTCTCACACTTATACTGTTTTTTGGTTGTTGGCTTTTAGCCGGTTTTTGAA
The DNA here is from genome assembly GCA_016926235.1 of Bacteroidales bacterium. The sequence continues at coordinate 9,677 of JAFGOZ010000653.1, forward strand.
AAATCATTTCGATTGTATAAGGCGAAAGGAATACATATTATCAGATTTAAAAAAAATGCCTGATAAAAAATGTTAGCAGTAATTATCAATGTTAATTAAAAAACCAATATTCGGCCAATTGAAATACCATAACTACCGTAAGTACGTATTGTATTCCTTCCAACCGGAAAATTGGTATAATACTTAATGTACATTCTGGGAAAAGAATGACTTATACTTAAACCTATAGCCCTAAATGATTGATAATTCAGTGAAAAGGTTAATTTATTCTTATAATCAATCTCAGAACCAATAATATATAGCAAATAGTTTGTACTACACGACACAGCCATATAAGGTTTTATTTCTATATCCTTAAATTCTTTTATGTAGGACGTATGAAAGTTAAACCTTTTTCCATCCTGATAATAAAAATTAAGACCTAGATTATCATCAAGGTAATTATCAAGAAAGTGCATGTAGCCTAAACCTATGGTAATATTTTTTGAAGAATAGGTAAATCCTGCTCCTGCATTAAAATAATCATCCCTGTGTTGTGATCCCTGTAAAAGGGGATCATCAGGTGATGCGGGATTAAGATCATTTACATTCAGGCTAAAAATAGAATAATTGACTAGTAATCCAAATGAAAATAATTTATCATCTTTCGCAATATGATATCCATATGTAAGATTTGTACCTGTTGTTGTATAAGCACCTTGTTTCTCAGCAAATATATTCATTCCTATACCGGCATTTCCGGCTGATTTGAATTTTGTTTTATTAAGCATCATGGTTGGATTATAAAAATTAAAGGTCCCTATTCTTCCATGCGCATTCACAGAATATAATTGCGGTGCTTCTCTAATTCCCATCCATTGCCTTTGTCCGAAAATATTAATATGATTACTGGAAAGTCCTGTATATGCAGGATTAAACATATATAAATTTTCACTCATTAAAAGCATATACAAATAGCTATTGGCGTTTACACGCAAACCTGAAAATGCTAATACAAGTAAAATAATTATTCTCTTCAAAACTTTAGTCATTTATGATAAATAACGAGGTTTCCCGTATATTTTCTATTCGTATAAATATCTTCAATAATATAATAATAACTACCACTTGGCAATGGACTTCCATTATAATAGCCATTCCATTGTTCCTGATAACTATCAGCATTAAAAACCAAACGTCCTGCATTATCCCATACCTTAATAAAAATCTGGTTATATAATTCAGCATTGTATATTGTCCAATAATCATTATACTCATCACCATTAGGAGTAATAATATTGGTTATGTTCAGTTCGGGCAGGTCCAGATAATCAATATAAACAGAATCATAAATGGTTCCGCAATAATTGGTAACCCCTACAACATACAGACCTTCATCCGTAACCAAAATATCCGGTTGGCTGCTTCCGGTATTCCATAAATAGGAAACATCTGGTTTATAAGCATCAAGCAATATCGTTTGTCCAATATAAACGGTAGTGTCATTACCAATATCTACATAAATATCAGGGATGAGTTCTATTTCTATATTATCTGTTGTATATTCTCCGCATATGTTTTGAACTGTAGCAAAATAATCACCACTTGTATCAATATAAACCTCCGATCCCGTAAGTCCATTATTCCAACTAATTTCATCCCCGTTATTAACCTTTAAAAGAACTGAGTCACCCTCACATATAATATTATTTTCCATAAGTTCTATATCAGGTGGTAGAATCTCAACAATTTCTATTGTATCTGAATAAAGAGTCCCGCAATCCAGAATATTGGCAGAATAAAAGTATTCTCCACCCTCCGTCACAGAAATTTTATCTGTTGTGCTCCCATCAGACCATGTTATTAAATTATCGCCACCGGAAGCTGTAAATTCTACTGATTCACCCGGGCAAATTGTATCCTGTGAAGCAAGGATATCAAGTTTTCCCATTTTAAAACAGAAATTAGGCCAGCACCTGCTAAAGGCTCTGTCATAATTACCAGGCAAATTACGATCTCTGTAATACCCTACAAAAGCATAACCACCATCATTGGTCTGAATCATTGCATCATAAACATAAGGATTTGTATAGCTTGATTCTGTTAGTAAATCCTGAATTTTGTTATATGCATGATCCAGTAGAACAACATAATTACAATGTACACCGTATCTGGTAGTACCAATTGTATGATATCCATTTGTGACAGTAAATAATGCAATTTGATCATCATCTGTCAAAAATGCCTCCCTGAAAACAAGGTCCCAATCTTCTTCCTTCTTAGGTGGAACTATATAAATCTTTTTTATTATGACCCCACTTGAATTTACTATAAGTGCCTCAATATTATTTCCGGAACTTGACCAAATGGTAAATTCACCTTCCATAAATTTATTTATCCTTCTGCCTGTTTCATTTGTAGGTCGGGTGTCATAAATCTTACGGAATAATTCATTCCCATTGGCATCCGTTTTTATTAGTACCAGCTTATGATAGGTATCGTCAAAATCAAATACATTACCGCTATAACCTGTCATATAAATATTTCCATCTGCATCCTCGATAAAATCATAAATAAAAATCCCCGGAACATTAACAGGAATATAGTCCTTCTTCCATAATCCATTCCCGTCAACATCCAGCTTCATTAATGAAGGAAAGTAATTTACATCATTAGTTCTACTAAAACTGGTGTATGCTAAAAAGTAATTACCGTCGTTTGATTTTTTTATATCGGCAGGTCGTATTGCCAGCAGAGCATCATCAATTTCTTTTTCCCATACTATATTTGCCGAGGTATCCAGTTTAGCGTAATAGGCTCTATTGTCATCGCCCATTAATTGAACCTTTAAAAGAAAGTGAGCATCCCCATCCGGTGTTATATTTCTTCTAACATACGGACCCTGGGAAACAGCATGACCTTTTGTCCATATAATGTTTCCGTATTGGTCCGTTTTTGTAAAACGTAGATCTTCAGGTGCAGCTCCATTTTCATCAAGAATAATAAAATTACCGCTGGATAATTCAATAACACCTCTCCCAAAATCCCAATCATCATCAGCATAATATCTTTCAAAACCAATTCTCAATTGGGAAAAGCCAGATATGAAAATAAAAAATAGAAGAAATAAAAATAGAATCTTAACAAAGATAAAAACATCTTCAGATTCACATCTACTCCAATTTGCCATAACTACCTATGTTTTATTTGCTTATTATTTTTTCATTATCATTCTGCAATTTAGCAAAATGTTTTCAATGTATAAAATTTCCCCGTATTAAAACTTTATGTGTTCGAAACAGTAAAAAAAGATGAAATTATTTTTATACCAAAAAGGAGAAAAAAGTAATCCAGCTCGCGCGGACTGCCTGTCCCGTCCGATAGGCGGGATCCTTCGTCCGTGCTTTATTAAATTTAAATTTATTTTCTGTCATCAATATCCTTGCACCGTAACCTTTAAAATCTTACGCCTCAACACCGTGTTACCTGCAATGGGTTATGTTTAGTTGAACTAATGTAGGGGTTTTGGGGGAGATATGCAAGGGGTTTTTGAGGAAAATGCTATTGGCTTTTGGCTATTGGCTTTTGGCGTTGCGAAATTGAAAGGTTAATGCTTGTAGAGGAAAGGAATCAGGAGGCAGGAGACAGCTATAACCTTAGAAGAAACAGATAAAATAGACCCGATGGAGATTGATTCAGTAAAAATTAGTAAGAATATGGAGTTGGTTAAAAAATATACACTTGAAGATTATGATGGTGTTGTAGAGATAATAATGAAGAAGAATTACATTACATCTTTCTCCTCTTGTGTTCAATAGTATTAACACCAACCACGTAAGCATACATTGCAGAAGAAAGAAAGTTAAGTTCAATACCATTATGCTTCACAACCCCTTCCTTGTCGATAGTTGTAATCAATGCCGATTTTATATTGTTTTTCTCACAAAATTGAATGAGGCTTTTCAATTCTCCCGGTCTTTCGAAATACCGGTTACTCCATTTAATCTCTAATGCCCAATTTGGTTTTAAGGTTTTATCATCCAAACCAACCATATCAACTTCGCCCTGAAATTTGCCGGCACTCCAACGTGCATACCAGGGTGTAAACCAATCCCGGTGCATCCATTGGGCATAAATAGCTGTTTCAACCATATTTCCTATAGCCTCGTCTGTTGCCTGTAATGGAGAAAATAAAGCGCTTCTTAAGCTTGGATTGGTTAAAAAAGTCTTAAAAAAGGTAGCTCTTTGAAATCGTTTGGCTGTATCATCAATTCTGTGTATAACCTTTATTAGAAAAGCGGCTTCCAGATACTCCAGATATTTTTTGAGCAGGTTTTTTTCAACTCCGCTGCTTTTTGAAAGTGTATCCAACGAAACCTCGTTACCACTATAATAAACTAAAGTAGTAAAGAAAGCATTTAACTCCTGAACATCCTTTATTCCATACAAACTGGGCAAATCCCTTAACAGGACTTTATCTACGATATCACTTTTAATATATCTTCCCGGATTTGCCTGAATTTTTTCTGAGAATATTACCTCCGGATACCCGCCAAAATTTATATAATCGATGAAATGCTTATTTATTTCTTTGAAATTGATCGTTGAATAAAACTTACTTAAATTGCCATTCCAATTAATTGTGGTTGGTCTTATTAAATGGGCATAATCTTTCAAATGGATGTATTCATGAAAAGTAAGCGGTGGTAACATAAACTCTGTAAATCTCCCTGCACCACTTTCATTACTTTTAAATTTCAATGCAGCAGCAGCAGAACCGGAAACTATAAATTTGGTATGAGGGTAACTATCAACTAAAACCTTTAAATGAACTTCCCAGTCTTTGAGATACTGAATTTCATCAAAAAAAACATACCACCCTTTTGGGTTATCGCAACTTACCGCAGTTCGTGCCAAAGTAAATAGTTCCTCCAGCCCCATATTCAAATAAATCGGGTTATCTATCCCTATAAAGCAGATTTTATGTTTATTTATTCCATTTTGCAGAAGATTCGCCACGCTATGGTGCATCATTACGGTTTTACCTACCCTGCGAGGCCCCATTAACACAACGGCACGTTTTATATCTATGTCTTCAACTAATGGAAAGAACAAGTTAAAATACAATCTTCGCTGCATTTCATCATAATCACTATCAATACTTCCGGATACCCACCAGGGATTTTCGAATTTCAAACGATCAAGAATTAACTCTTGACTTATTGGACTTAATTTTGGTTTTTTTGACATAATTCAACAAATATACTAAAATAATATATATTGATCTATATTATTTTTATATTTTAATTAATTTAGTGCAAATATTATAGTTTTTAATTGCTATTTTTATTTATTACGATATTTCATCATATAATTCAAACCATAATGAAAAGTATAAGGTTTGTGATAATTATCCATACATGAGCTTTTTAGTATAAGGCAAACTCTCAAGAGGATAATGCTTCATAAATATACCAATAGAACAAATTGCATTTTCAATACCCTGAAGTCAATTTTTTCAGAAAAAAATACCATAATATTTGTGTTTTATTGTTTTGTTCATTATATTTACATGTTCATTGTCAATGAACTAATATAATTAATAAACGAAAGTATCTGAAATATGTATCTAAACAATGATTTCATATACGATGCAACTATCCGTTTTGAAGAAATAACAGGTATTCCGGTGGAAGTAAAAAGCATAAATAAGGAATATGATGCTTTGATTACTATCAAAGGCATTCAATTTGTTGCTGAAGTAAAAGCAGAGATAAGGAATTCTAATAAAGGAATTATTCTTTCGGAGCTGAATCATATAAAAAATAAAATCCGGAAACCTATTATTGTTATAGCAAAATACCTTGCTGCTGATATTGCAAAGGAATTTAAAAATCTATGTATTAATTATATGGATATTGCAGGAAATGCGTATATAAAAGAAGATGATCTCTTTGTATTCACATCTGGTCAAAAAGCAGAAAAAATAAGCAGGACAAATCAATCCAGGGCATTCCAGGAGGCAGGTGTTAAATTAATATTCATCCTTTTAAAAAATCCTGAAAACCTTCAATGTACTTACCGTGAATTAGCAGCAATGACTAACATATCTATAGGTTCTGTAAGTAACATAATGAAAGAACTTGAAGAGCTAAACTATATTTTAATCACAAATACAAAGCGTGTTTTAAAAAACATACCTTCATTGCTAAACCGTTGGATTATTGCTTACAACGAAGTTCTCCGTCCAAGGATTATCAGGAAAAGAATGCGCTTCTCAAATATCGAGGATTATAAAATTTGGGATACCATTCCCCTTCAAAATATTGAAGGTATTAACATATGGGGAGGCGAGCCTGCTGCAACTCTATTGACAGGTCAACTTCAACCTGAAAAGTTCATGATCTATACAAATACAAACTGGCAAAGTGTTGCAAGTAAGTTAAAACTAATACCGGATGAAAAAGGAGACGTTGAAATACTGTATATGTTTTGGAAGGACAATGATATTAATAAAAAGAAAAACATTGCCCCTGCCCTATTAATATATGCAGAGCTAATTGCCAGTGGACACGAACGAAATTTACAAATAGCAAAAACAATATTGGAAAATGAATTACAACATATCAAGTAGTGATCTTCAACATCCCATCTTTAAAACAATCCTTGAAGAATTAAATACATATTTCAATAGGATGGATATTAAGTTTTATATTATTGGAGCTTCAGCACGAGATATAATGCTAACCATTCATGGTGAAAAAGCAATGCGTGCAACCAGAGACCTTGATTTAGCCATTGCTATATCCAATTGGGATCAATATAGTAAAGTTGAAGAAGGTATCCAGAAAATTAAAGGTTTTGCAAAAGACAACAAACAAAAGCAGAGATTTATTTATGAAAATACATACTTAATCGATATTGTTCCGTTTGGAGACATAATGAGAGAAGATGATAAAATCTTCTGGCCACCTGATGAGTCAATGGCAATGTCAGTACTAGGCTTTAAAGAAGTAAATAACTCAACAATACAAGTTACTATAGATGAAAACCTAACAATTGAGGTAGCATCACTTGATGGAATTTTCCTTTTAAAAATAAACGCATGGGTAGACAGGCATTTAGAACATAACAGAGATGCAGATGATATGGGTTTCATCTTAAACAACTATCTAAGTATAAACGAAGAAAGAGCCGCCAGTGAATACTATGATGACATATACCTTACAGATAATTTTAATACTAAAATATCCGGAGCAAAACTTTTAGGTATGGATATGGCAAAAATTATTGGTGATAATCTGGCAACTAAAACTAAAATTATTGAAATAATCCAATCTGAGATAAATAAAAAAGAAGAAAGCATACTAATAAATCAGATTATAGAAACAAACAAAAGTTTTAGCTTTGAAGAAACGATAAGTTGTTTGCAAAATATAATTGAAGGGATGAATCAAGAATAAAGAGTTAAACTTTATCATATCATTATTATTCAATTAAGCTGTCTGTATCTGGTGCTTAGTATACTTTTATAGGCACTTTTCATATCGTTTGACAAGAATGATTTGTCAATCAATACAGTTACATGAGGTGTAAGTTTTAACATCCTGTTAAAAACACCTTCTATCTGTTTGTTGGTTAATTCTAATCCTTTACCAAATCTTTCAAAGATCATTCTATTAAGTTTCTTCTTTTTCCCTTCCAATGTTAAAGCAAGTTCTTCTTTATCATCAGGCAATAGTATAGCAACATTGAGTAAATCGTATGCCGGAGCTAGTACCCAACCTAAATCACTCTTAATCATAGAGAAGTTTTTTAGATGCATATCATTGTTACCGGTTAAAAAACAGAAAAGTGCTAATTCAAAGTAGAATAACTTATCCAATAAGGTGTTTTCAGAATAGCTATGTAAAGCTTTACCTACTTTTTCCATCGAACTTTTATACTTATCGAAAGCCTCAATAATTTGAAACATATCCAGCATATGGATTTTTTCACCATTTTCTTTTCTATCAATACGCTTAGTTATATAAGACAATTCTCCTGATGCCAATCGTATCAGACTTGAAGGAACTACTCTTATTCCAAATAGCTGGGCAATTTTCATGGTAACATGTTCGTTCTGTGGCATCTCAGGATAATCTTCAGAAGGAGGTTTGAAAATATAGTTACCACCAAGAGCTCCTACAACAGATAATCTTGTATCAGAATTTTTTTGAGTTTCTTTAATTAATGACATAGAAATCTTTGCTTGCACTCCGGGAACAGTTACACTTCTCTCTACGACTTTTTTGGCCAACTCAGCCATTTGATCTATAGAATATGGTATTTTAGGAGGGGTTCTAGTCCCAAAGAATTCCTTTGAACATTTTTCATGAAAATCTCCTTCAGCATCCAGCTGCCCATAACAATATAAACATTTATTCTCCATCTTTATTAAAAATTGGTACAACACTCACAGCTCCAACACAGTTTTGACAACATGCCAGTAACAAACCCATTCGATCATTTTGGTTTATTTTCCAGTTTTTTGAAGCGATATCCAACAACCATCCTTCCGGAATTAAACCCTCAAAGAATGGGAATAATCGTTTTTCATTATAAGGCTGGTCAGTAACCGGCATAGTAAATGTAATAAACTCATCAGGATGCTCCTTTACATACGTTTCATCATATTGAAATACATATTCACCATCATCGGTTTCTGTGATAGTTCCAGCCAGATAGTCTTTGTAATATACTTTGCCTTGTCTCATTTGGTTAATTCTTTACTATTTACAGGGGCTAATTCATGTCCAAACATTTTCAGCACAAGATTTACCTTATCCATGCTAAGGTTTGTCTTTCCTTGCTCAATTTTTCGTATTACCGTTAATGCAACTCCGGATCTTTCCGCAAATTCCTTTTGAGTCAGATTAACTTCTTTTCTTCGTTCTTTTACAAATTCTGCCAATTGTTTCATCTGTTTATATTTTATTTTTAATGGTCAGATGGAACATCCACATAGCTTTGACCTAAGCGGATGATTGTCCCATATAATCATGTTCCTGTGTAATAAAAGATTTATCCTGGATGTTTCATTATATGCTTTTAAATATAATATGTCACAAATATAGTAAATTATATGCATTTAGATATAATTTAACGCATTTAATTAAAATTATATGCATATGCATATAATTTTAGCAAGCGAATACAATTTAAAAGTTAATAATATTGTACCTAAAAAATCCCCAAATTATATGATAAATGAAAAAAAACAAAACTAACTCGCAAAGAACTCCATGACCTGGTATGGTCGGAGCCCCTATCATCATTAACTAAGAGGCATGAAACTTCTTACGAAAGACTTAAGCAAATATGTAAAAATCATAAAATTCCGCTCCCGGAGATGGGATATTGGTCAAAGTTGCTATATGAGGTCCGTAAATTTTAAAATCTTCAGAGGATTGAATGAGGATTTTTTCAGCATCGGCAATAATTTTATACGTGACTTTAAACTCTTGTCCAACGTATACGGTATCGGGCGTCTCAGCTTTTAACGATATTTCTTGAGCAAAGATGGGGTCAAGAAGGAGGCAAAAAAGGATTACAATTAAACTGTTTGTTCTTATGATTAATTTTAATACTATTTACAAGGAACTATTAAATTTCTTCATAATAACGAGTTTTTTATAGGTAATTTAATTTAACTAATGTGTTATTTTAATAATTGCTAAATATATAAAAATCTTTGAAGTACACTAACTATCTCCTAAAATGAAGTTTATTCTTTATAAATCTTTAAATATATTCTTTGTAGTATAGCTACCCTTTACACTTCCCTGAAAGCCCCCTTCATTAACTCCAGTTCATTGCGTGGCAGTAATAGGTTTTGGGCTGTATTTTGCCATTTTGAAACAGCTTTGTTAATGGCAGTAATAATTTCTATGGCACGTTTTTCGGGTATCCTGAATAAAGGAGCAACTTCCATGGCCAAAGCCGGATCAAGCTGATTATTATTTTCTGTGATATTTAGTTTCAGCCCATAACTGTCAGGAACAGGATTTATATCATATGCAGGTGACAATACCCATCCTTTAGGTGCTAATACAAAACCATGGTTTCGCAAATGATCATCAGTATTGGATATAGCTATCGAAAATACTATCCGGCGCCATAATTCTTCAAGGTCAGCCTGTGTATTTGCTCCATTTTTTATAATGAACTCGGCAAGTTCAAGGTAACTAATGCCATCGTGAAAGTCCTGTCCATCGTTGTAACCTAACAAAGTCATGGCGGAGGCAAAATGCAAGCGTTTTTCTTTTTTAACCCGGTCAAAGCGTTTAGTTAAGAAAGTATGGTGTTTTGACGAGAATTTTTGAATAGTACATTCAGCTATGTTAATACCTGAGAGTTTCGCCAATTGATATGCCAGCATTTCCCAACCTCCAATATCGGTTTCATCCATACGGCTGGGGAATTTGGCAAACCATAACTGTCCATCTGTATCTACAATACTTGCTTTTGGCCTTGCCCCGCCAAGCGAAGAACCGGGTTGAACCAACATATTCAGCCATTTTATATATTCAGGGTCGTCAATAGCATCATCTTGTTCCAGTTTTAAACTAACATGCTCCATTTCACGAAGCGATGTCCAGGGGGGTGTTCTCAAATGCTCATCGCTATTAACAAATGGGCCATTACGATCAATCTTAAACCGGAGACCACCCATCCGGTGCTTATCATATACCCCTAATAGATAATCACTCTCCAGTAACCTTTTTTCCGGTCTTTCTTCAGTCCTTGCCCAGGCAGCCTCTCTTCGGCGCATTAATAATCGTCCCCACCGGTCCGGTGACGAATCAAGAAAGATACCAAAGTTAATTTTATCGTCAGAGGGAAATTGGCTGCCCTGGTATAAGTATAGGTTTGGATCCAAACTATGCCCATTCCCTGATTTCAACCAGTCTGGATGGTATTCAAAAGAGAATATTTCTTTTCCTTTCTGGCTTTCAGCATACAGGGTGCCCATGAATTGAGGGCCATTTAAATATTCCCAGTCAGCATACACAAATATTTCCTTTCGATTACTGGTTTTCATGCTTTTTTGTTTTTGGGGCCCTTGTTTTTGTTAAGATTGCCGCATCCTGTAATTTTCTTCCCAGTACATCATCTTTTGCCAGCAATAAAAGATCATTCTCAAGACCCAATATGACCATCACTTGTAAATAAGCCCCAATACTAACTGTTTCGCCTCCCTGTTCAATGGAATGCAATGTTTTCCTGGCAATATTTGCCCGTTCTGCAACCTGTTCAGCACTAAGTTTTCTCCTTAAACGGGCAAGTTTTATGTTTTCACCAACCTCTTGTAGTATTCTTCGGTTTTTTGGCAACAGTATTATTTTCCTTTTACTCATAATGTATAATATAATACACAAATATATAATTTTATGCATAATATATAACACATTATAGCATTTTTTATTAAAATATTTTTAAAGAATTAAAAAATATGCCAAAAATAACATTCTGTGTAAGGTTTGGGGGAAACCTTGATTATATAAAGGTAGTAATTGGAAAAATAATTATCCTGCATGGACCATTCCTTATTTTGGAACAACAAATAAAGATGGAAATTTATATAACCCTCCTGACTTCTTTTGAAAAGTGAAGTGTCATTTATTTGTTTTTGTTCTTCACTACTCATGTTTGTGTGTTCAAAAATTTAGTATCCTTCTTCTGTGTAAAATTGCGAATGATTGACATTATTGTTGTCTATTTTTATAAAAAATTTCAAAACATACAAAACAGGTCAAATATAGGCAACCGACTTGATCCCTATTGAAATAACTAATGTAATAACAATTACAAAAGAGTTATTGAGATGGAATTAAAAGAGAAGTAGCTAAAAAAATACACCCCATCTACAAGCCAGGGTTTTACCTATTATTTCTTTTCCCATTGATAAATTCCGATAATCTTTATTTTTTCGCTATTCTTCTTTCCTCATTTTAACAAAGCCTTTTAGAAAAGTTTTTTTTCTGATTGAAGCCGCCATAACAAAAAGAATCCAAATTTTATTACTCATAATCCCTGTTTAATATTTTCACATCCAGCGTCGTAAACACCTGGTATCCGTCATTATCGGTTACATAAATGTGAAAATGATAATCACCAAAATCATACAGGGTTGTATCGTTTTTCATTTCCGGAAGTGTAAGCAATGTATCGAAAACATATTCCTTTTTATCTTCGGGCAATGAAAATATCCAATTGGCTGAATAAGGGTTAACAGCCTCTTTTACGGCATCCATACTACAGGATTCGTGAGCGCCATGGCTGTGGTGGCCAAAATTATTGTGCATATCCATGCTTATATTACCTAAGCCCGTATTATCGGTAATTTTTGCTGTGTAATGAAAGGATTCCCCAAAATACAAGGTATCGCAAGGCATGGGGGAAAGGAGTTCCACAACCGGCTGTTCATCTTCTGTGTTTTTTTCTTCGATACATGCAGTTACAGCAAGTAACAATAAAAACATATAAAAAAAAGATCTCTTCATACTTTTAGTTTTTTTATATGAACTAACCGGTAATATTTCTTGAAACATATTACCGGTTCATGTTCTATATAATTATTCAACAATGGTTACGTGTGTTTCCAGTTCTTCAGTGTCAACAGAATATCCATTCTCATCAACAACCACGATCACTACATGATATGATCCTAAATTGGCGGTATCCGGTACAGACACATGTACATGTTTACTTGCTTCTCGCAGACCTTTAAACACAGTATCGTCTTTAAAATCATCATCTATGATTTTGTATTCATCACTAATTTCACCTGAGGCCGGGTGGTCATGAATTTCAATGTGGTAAAAATCCAGACGGGCATCATCCCCTGCTGTTGCAGTAAATTCTACGGCAATGGTCCCACCACGGGCAATAATTGTGGACCCGTCATTATGGTTGGTAGCCGACACATCTGTGATGCTCAGCTCTTTTTTTTCTTCATCCTTTTCACAGGATACAAATACGGTTCCGGCCAATAATAAGGCCAGCGAGAGTTTAAATAAATTTTTCATCATTTTTCATTTTTAAATTAAACATTTTTTTTAGTTATTAATTGGAAAACTTATAAATAATTGAACATCCCTTCCTTGTTCGGGAATGCGCATTCTTCGGTAAAAACTTATATGGTTGTAATAAGAACTATTTAACAGATTTCTAACTTTAAGCATCAGGTTTATTTTTTGTTTTCCCAGGTTTATTTCTGTCAGGGCTTGCAGGTTTATTGTGTTATATCCGGGGGTGCTCAATTCATTGGGAACGGTATAGTTTTGTGGCCCGGCGCTTAAAAGCTCTACGCCTGCTTTATTTTTTGTAAATATTTTAGTGTTTTTAAGTACGTAACTTACTTCGGTTTGTATATTTAAAGGGGGGGTGAAGGGCAGGGCGCTTTTTAAATCAAGGTTTACGGCATAAACATATTCCAGTCCTGATATAATAATTATTTTGTTCCGTAATGCAATATCAACACTTACTTCACTTCCGGTAAGCATTGCGTTTGTTTGCATATACTCATATACTTGTCCTTCCGGACGTAACTCCGGTGTCGGGTTTAAATACAGGTAATTGGTAAAATAATTTAAGAACGGGCTTATTTGTAAGGTAAGACCTTTCCATTTTTTTTCAATACCCAAATCAAGCTGCCATGCCTGTTCCGGTTCATTTTCGACATTCCCTTTCTCAAACCTGCCCTCGTGGCGGTGTAAACCATAAGCGCCCAGTTCGTAAGCCGAGGGTATCCTGAAACTTTTACCAATATTAACTTTGATGATGGTATTACGACCGGGTAAATAATTAACTCCCGATGAGATAGCAAAACTGGGATATGTTTTTTCAAAAGATGGATTGAATATAGAATCGCCAAATTCAACATCCGGATTTAGTGATTCATCCATACTGAAAAAAGTATAATCAATTCTCGCCCCGTTGTTTAATATCCATTTATTAGTAACATTGTATTTATGGGTAAGAAAAACTCCGGTTGAAAATCTTTTATATTCGGGCAAAATGTGGTTGTAACCGTCTGTTCTGTGAATCTGATACTGTGTATTTACCCCAAACTTTATCTGTTGCTTTTTAAATCTGTTAACCGAATAAAATACATTTCCTGAAATGGTATGGAGAAGTAATCCAAGCTCGTAATTACCTTTGTTTCGGAAATAGTTATATTCTTCCGTCCTGTTTCCGTTACGGTCTGTCAGGTAACTGAATTCCCTTGAATCATTCAACTGGTATCCTAAGCCGATTTCCAGTTTGTCATTCTTAAAATACCTGTTGGTATAATGGTGGATTGCATAGTTGTTCACTTCCTGGGATGGAAGCTGAACATCCCTGCGGTTTTGTTCATGCAGGGTTTTGGTTGAATCGTTTTGTATTCCCTGCCAGTCGAAAAAACCGTTTTGTGTACCATAATAATTAAATTCAAGATAACTGTTACCCCACTGCTTAACTAAGCCTGTTGAAATGGAAACCGCCTTTTCATTACCGGCCGTGTTATACATTTGATTACCCAATATTACCTTGTGCGAAGCTTCAGCCGCATTTACCGGCGCTGGCAACAGAAAGGAATCAGTCTCGGGGATAAGAAAATCACCGTATTTATTATAGGTGAGCGCTATATTCGAATAAATATCACCCTTTCTGATTGAAAGGTTTGCCGAACTGCCCAGCCATTTTGTGTTGCTTTTAACAGTAAACGACACTTCACCTGACACCCCTGATGAAATAGGCACATGTGGGGGCAATATATTAATAACCCCGCCAATAGCATCAGAACCATACTGTAGGGATGCCGGGCCTTTAATTATCTCAACATGGCTAACTGCCTGCTGGTCGATTGAAATACCCTGGTGGTTGCTCCATTGCTGGCCTTCCTGTTTAATTCCGTTTTGCGCTACCACCACCCGGTAATAACTCATTCCCCGGATCATGGGTTTTGAAATGCCGGTGCCTATATCCATTGAGTTTATGCCGGGAATGTTATTTAGGGTTTGCATCAGGCTTGAAGCTTTTGCTTTTTTAAGAAATTCTTCTTCAATAAGCTGAATGGATATACTTTCGCTTTTTTTAATTTTTTCACCCACGTTTTCATTTACTTGCACCTCTTCCAATTTCTGAACAGAAGGAGAAAGTATTATTTGAAAATCATTTCTGATTGTATCGGTTTTCCCGTTAATTAAAACATCTTTATAGCCAATTGCTGTTACCTTAACATTGAAATGAGCCGAAGTAACATTGGTAAAAACAAATTTACCTTCACCATCAGACACTGTTCCCTTTGTTTCGTTGAGGACTATATTTGCTCCTGTGAAGGGATTTTTATTTTCATCGTAGATATATCCTTGTAAGGTATTCTGTCCTGAAACATTCAGGCAAAAACAGGCCAATAGTAAACTCAGAATAGTTAAAAACCTTTGAAGAAAAATATATCGTTTTATATTTCGTGTTACTTTATTCAAAATAGTGTTACTTTGTGGTAAAAAAATTTTAATCAGCCCGGCTCATGGTAAGTTTCCCATGCTGTACACCTTTCACAGCGATTAATTTATCAGCCAATTCCGTAAGTGTTACCGCTTTCCCTTTTACTGCAATAATTTCCATGCAAAGCTCATTTTTCAGGTGAAAATGTTGTGATGAAAGTATTACCTGGTGATAATCGTGTTGTAAGTCGGTTAAATTCGTCAACAGATCTCTTTTGTGGTGGTCGTAGACCAATGTTATGGACCCGGCAACCAAATTATTGCATTGCCATTTATTGCTTACATTATTGTTGTTTATCAGATTGCGAATTGCTTGTGAACGATTGGTAAAATGGTTATCAGAAGCATAGTTATCTAATGCCTCCAAAAGCTCTTTTTCTAATGATACTCCGAATCGGACTATTGACATCGTGTTACCTTTATAAATTTCTTGTTACTAAGATCGCAAATATACAACAAGAAACTATCTAAACAAATTTGTATTATGGTTTTGAAGCAAGAAAGGGGATAAATTATTTATCAATCCCCTTTTTTACCTATTAATGAACCTAAAACAAATCTATAATTTCTTTTCCCAACAGTAAACACCAATGATTTTTCGTCTATGGCTGTCAATGATTAATGTACGAAAATATTTCCCGGCAGTATCTTTATTCGGACAAACATAGGCGTACAAGAAGGTATCGCTTTTCAAACCTAACTTCCCCTCTATTTCTTCTTTAGTCAATTTTACTAAATTTTTGGGAAACGGGATGCAACCTTCTTCAATTGCCGGAATATTGGCAAAGTCATCTGAAATGACCAATGTGCTTTTGCTAATTTCAGCATTGTTTTTATTAAGGAATGGATAGGTGTTTTTCCATGTTGCACCCTGTTGTACACCATCTAAAAGCATATTTAGCGCATAAAAAGAAGTAATATAATCAAAACCGGACATTGAAGTACCGGTTGAGTTAAATGATGCCAGCTCCCTGTTTTTTTCAGAAAGCCTGAGAATGAAAGAATAATAGGAATATTCCCTCTTTTTCTTACAAACATGAAATCGGGATTTGCACTTTTCGTTAACCATTCGTATTTCTACTACAAAATACTGTTCAGAGTTATTTCTTCTTAATTCCCTGACTTCATCACATGATAGCTTTATGACCTTGTAACCGGCCAGTTTGCTATATGCATTTGCAATACTATCTTCCTTTTCAGAAAAACTCTTTGGAAGAAAACCCCTGTTAAAGTATAAAGCGAATGTCCTTCCTTCCATATTGCTTATCCTGCCATTCTTTTTATTTACATTGATTTCCTGACCATGCATAAATAAAGAAAAACAAAATAGAAGGAAAGAGGTAAAGATCAAATTTTTTTTCATCTGTTCGAGTTTTAAATTTTTATTTTTTTAATTGTCAGATGGGACCAGCATAAATAGAATCCTATAATTTAGAATGTATAAAGATATTTTACTTCTGCTGATCCCATGGCTTGCTATTTTAAGAGGTTACCGAACCGTATTCCGGCATATATCGTACGGGGTGATACAGGCCCATATATATAGGCAGGGTCTCGTTCTATGCCACTGTCAAAGTCGCTTTGGTATGAATTAAAAACATTCTTAATGCCCCCCAGGAATTGCACAGAGGCCCCGTTTAGCTTCACCGTGTAACTGAGTTTTACACCCAGGTCAAAAAAGCTTTCCGAGTCAAATAGCTGCACTTCATCAATGCCACCGTCTTCATTTTCAACCTCTATCGTGTACAAACCCGGCTTTTCTTCTATTCCTTCATACAGCACGAGCATTGAGCCCGTGTAATTACCGGTTGCCGACAAGCAGAAACCTTTGTAAAAATCCCAATCGATGGCAAAAAAAACATACTGGTCAGGTGTGCGGAGGAATTTTTTGTCGCCCCAACCTTGTTCTTCTTCATACCCGCTTTTTTGCAGGGTAAACCCAGAAGACATCTCAATGTTATTCAGGGGTTTTAAACGCAGTTCCATGTTCACTCCCCGGACCACTGCCCCTGTCGAGTTGACACGCGTATAGGTTACTATATTGTTTTCATCCGGGTCCCCTAATTCATTTGCAAAAGCATCTTCTAATCTGGTATAGAAACCCTCTGCCAGAAAACCGGTATAAACAGTTCCGATCAATCTGTTAAAATCAAGCGACGCCATAAAGCTGTGGCTTGTTTCCTGTTTCAGGTCCGGGTCGTTCACATGTATTACCTGTAACAAATCAGATGTATTGATATGCAGGTCTTCATCAAAAATTTGTGGGGCGCGGTAACCCTGCGAAAAGGTTGCCCGGGCTTGCAGTTCATCCAGGATATTGTACATTAAACTTGCACGGGGGCTGATAACATCACCTGATTTATCTTCCCCTTCATGTTCTTTATCGGAAATGATATAATGGTCGAACCTTGCGCCAACTAAAGCCTTAAATTTACCCAGGCTGATATCGTATTGAGCGAACAGCCCTGTTGTCATTAATGATTGGTCAGCAACCAGGGTGTGGGGGTTATTACCAACAATAATGGTTTCCCCCTCGTCATCCACACCAAAAACCGGGGCCCCCAGTTTTTTATCTGTAAGGAACCCGCTTGTATTTTCAAAACCGGCAACCATCGATGAAACATCGAAAACAGCCTTGTATTGAAATCCAAGATTAGAGGTATTATCTCTGGAATTTCCATAATCTTTTGTTGAATAGCCGGCGCCATAATATGAATCGCGATGAAGGAATTGCCCTGAGGCAAATACGGATAACAAATCATACTTTCTAAAATAGCGCTCGTAAGTAACAGCAGCCACTTTCAGGTTATGGGTTACAGATTCGGCAATTTTCCTTTGATGAAGAGGGTATCCCTGGTCGCTTCCACCATCACGTTGTTCTTTAATGCCAAAAAAATCAACCGATAATTTATCCCGGTACCCAAACTTGTGAAAAGCCTTAGCCCCAAAAGTAAGGTTCTCGAGCGGGGCAATTTCAGAAAAACCATCATTATTGGCATCATACATCCCTCTTTTTCTGGTAAATCCATATAACGAGACGCCCGATTTGCTATCATCAGAAACAACAGAAGTGTTAAAATTTACGGTATAATCGGGAGCTTCTTCCCCATCCGTACCAATGCCTGGAAGGGCATAAGTTGCACCTGCCTCATAGCTGTTGGTCTTAGGCTCTTTCACTATTATGTTAATGGTACCCGCTATCGCATTACTGCCAAATAAAGCCGAACCTCCACCACGGACTACCTCAACTTTTTCAATCATATTGGAGGGGATGAGCTCCAACCCATACACACCTGCCAGTCCGCTGAAAACGGGACGGCTGTTAATCAATATTTGTGAATAAGGCCCTTCCATTCCATTCATGCGCACTTGTGAAAAACCACAGTTCTGACAATTGTTTTCAAGCCGTAAGCCGGGAGAGAAATTTAGCCCTTCACCCAATGTAACAGATTGGGAAGTATTAAAGAGCTGCGGGGAGATTGTATTTACAATTACCGGTGCTTCAGTACGCTTTTGTTCTGCACGGTCGGCAGATACTACAACCTCTTCAAGGCCTAAAGCATCCTTTTCAAGTTCAAAATTGACTTCCCGGGTTTCTCCCTTTTTTACGGAGATTTCTATTTCCTGGGGCTTGTATCCCAAATATGTTGCAATTAATTTATGCGGACCTTCAGGTAAGTTAATTAGTTGATAGTGGCCTGTTTCATCGGTTGTTGTCCCAATGGTTGTGCCTTTTACCTGGACGGTAGAAAAAGACAAATGTTCATCACAGTCAGTACAAATTACATGGCCAAAAACATTGGCATCGGTTTTTGTTTTCTGTGAAAAACCTATTTCTATCATAAATAAAAACAATGCTAACAGAATTATATTTTGCTTGCTCATTATTGAAATTTTTAATTTTTATGAATACTAAACCTCCTTTCGGGACAATCGTCCCCGAAGGAGAAGAAATATTTTCCCCTTATAAAAGACACCGCCTGGTTGTTTTCAGGTATCTGAAATAAGAAGTTTTGGTTTGGCATCATCGTTCTAAACCAAACGTAAAATGGGATCTGTTGAAATTATTACAGGGATGGTGGTGAGCGCCCTAACCTAAAAAGAATATCAGGTTGGGAATATCTGTTGGCAGTATAAAAATTACTAGTAAAGCTTGCTGATGCTTTAACAATGGCGAGGGAAAAAAACGCTAAAAGAAATAAACACTGTATTTGATGAAAAAAAAGAATTTCGGATTTCGAGTGCTGGTGTTTTTTAAGAGGATCCGGATCGGATGATTTATCATAGGGGTGAGCGTGAGTTATAATTGTCCCATCGGGCAAAAGGTGTTCATGTTGCCATACTGCTTTATTCAGTATTTGAAAAACAAACAGGAGCAGCAGCAGGAAGGATAAAAACCTAAACCCTTTGTTATATATTTTAACGTCAATTTTCAAAGCATGGGTTTATTCTATAAAACACACTTCCATTATAATTTTTGCAAATATACTAATTCGTATTAAAAATAATATAACTTATAAAAAAAGAAGTAAACTGGCAGCCATCACGGCCATACCTGCTATTAAACCCCCGATGGCGATATGGTGTTCGCCGTATTCCTCAGCTGTTGGCAGCAATTCATCCAGTGAAATGTATACCATAATTCCTGCAACCCCGGCAAATATTACACCAAAAGTTGAATCGCTAAAAATGTTTCTTAGTATAAAATATCCTATGATAGCGCCGACGGGTTCTGCTAAACCAGAGAGAAAGGATAACCAGAATGCTTTGTTCCTTTTTTTTGTGGCATAGTAAACAGGCACAGACACGGCAATACCTTCGGGGATGTTATGTATAGCAATAGCAACCGCGATACTAACCCCAAGTGTCGGGTCGGTCAATGCGCCCATAAAAGTAGCCAGCCCTTCAGGAAAATTATGAATGGCTATCGCGAGCGCTGAGAAAAGCCCCATGCGCAGGAGCTTCTTATTATTAGCCGGGTTTAGGTTCTTTTCTTCAATATTTTTTATTTCATGGGGGTTTTCAAATGACGGTATTACCTTATCGATTAAAGCAATTAAAGCGATACCCGCGAAAAATGCGATAACAGTAAATAAATTCCCTGATTTAACCCCATGGGCAGCAGTTAGTGAGTCTTTGGCCTTTACAAATATTTCAACCAGAGAAACGTATATCATAACCCCGGCAGAGAAACCCAGGGAGCCGGCCAGGAATTTCGGATTAAACTTTTTCGACATGAACGACATTATGCTCCCTATTCCGGTTTCCAACCCCGCAAAAACGGTTAATCCAAATGCAAAAAGTAATTCTGTTTTCATTTATATATGTTTTTTGTTTGTTTTACATAAATGATGCTGGTAAAATCTTCATTCAGAAGTATTTTGTTTTTATTGATTTTAACCTCTGTCATCCTGTTGGAGCTGTATTGTTTCTCAACCCAGATTTTTGAACCCACAGCAATCTGATTGGAAGTGCAAAAATCAAAAAAATCCTTACCTGAGCCGGACAACCTTGTTATTTTGTACATATTGTTTTCTTCTGCTTTTGAAAGTAAAAATTGGGAACTATCATGTTTTATCTTCCCATTCAAGGCTGGAATAGGGTCCCCATGCGGGTCTTTGGCAGGGTAGCCCAAATACTTTTCAATTTTTCCGGCAAGAAAATCAGAAGTCTGGTGTTCAAGTTGTTCCGCTTCCTGGTGTATTTCATGTAACGTCAGGTTCAATGTTTTATACAGGAAAGACTCCCAAAGCCTGTGTTTTCGGATAATATTTAAAGCCAGTTTGAGCCCTTTATCGGTAAGGGTTAAAGGTTTATATTTCTCATAAACAACAAGGCCATTGTCAGCCAGTTTCCTGGCCATGTCTGTTGTTGCCGCGTTGGTTATCCCAAGTAGTTTGGCCAATGTACCCGTCCTGGTGCCAAGGCCATCTATCATTTTTTGTTTATAAACTGCCTTTATGAAGTTTTCAGTTGAAACAGACATTTTTATAGAAATCTATTTTTTTAAGCTTGCTTAATATTTTTTTCAAATATACTTAATTTTTTTAATTTAATTAT
>JAFGOZ010000654.1 GCA_016926235.1 Bacteroidales bacterium
ATATGGCCCAGTAGTTCAATGGATAGAACATCAGACTTCGGATCTGAGGGTTGGGGGTTCGAGTCCTCCCTGGGTCACTTTTCGATTGAATCATTTATTTATTTTTCTATTAAACTATTGAACTAAAATTAATCCAAAATTGGTACCACTCGGATCACTTTTCTATTGAACTAAATAATCATATTATTATTGGACTATTAAACACTTTTCATATCGAAAGGAGTGTAATGAAAAAAGATATCTCAATCTAAAACCTGCTGAGACCCAGGAAAGAGCACAAACTGTAAAAGCGCTGAAAATGGCTCTCTCAGGCTTTTTTAAGAAGCCAGATCACCATTTTCGGCTTGTGCATCATTCAGACAGAGGTATACAGTATTGTGCACATGAATATGTGAAAATTTTAGTGAAAAACAACAAAAGTATTAGCATGACAGAAAAAGGAGATCCTCTCGAAAATCCAATTGCGGAAAGAGTAAATGGTATAATAAAGGAAGAATATCTACAAGATTTTAAAGTAAACAATATAACTGAAGCATTACAGGTTCTTAAATTTGTAGTAATCCTACATAATGCAGATCGACCTCATAATAGTATTGGAAATCTAATTCCCGGTGAGGTCCATGAAAAAAACTTAGAAACAGAAAAATTGTGGAAGAATTATTATAACAAAAAAACTAATATTGTAAATCAATTTTAGGATTAAAACTAAATGTAAACTTATAGCAGGATCATAGTAAAAAATCTGTAAACTTTTTTTAGGACAACACACTACATAAAAAACATTATTGTTTGTGATACTCTGGCATCTCG
This sequence comes from Bacteroidales bacterium, assembly GCA_016926235.1. The sequence goes on from JAFGOZ010000654.1 coordinate 811, forward strand.
TGGATTTCAAATTATTATTATTTAACCACTGTTATTTTCTTTTGAATACTATTATCACCGACTTTAAGGCGGCAGATATAAATCCCCGGAGGAACCATCATGTTTTTGTCTGTGATGTCCCAAACCACCGAATGTTTCCCGGCATTTTTAAATGAATTTTCAAGTGTTTGTATTTTCTGTCCATGCAGATTGTATATCGTAAGACAAACAGGCGATAATTTTTCGAGCGAATAAGAAATGGTTGTAGCCGAAGAAAAGGGATTTGGATAATTTTCCAGCAATTCGCTCCCGTTATGATCAGCAGATATACCGTAGATTGAATTGACAGAACCATTAAATTCCAGTGTTGTGATCGAACGGGGAGGATATTCAAGAACCTGCATGATAGTCACATCATCACTTATTTCCTCTCCTTTCATTGTTTCGGTAGTTCGCACGGCTAATCCGTTTGAAACGCTGAAATTCCTTATCTCGAAACCAACTTCTTTTGCGGTCGTTTCTGAGATATTCAATACCACAATGCTCAGTTTACTATTTTCAGAATTTATGAACGCGGAAACTCTTATATAATCGTCATTTGACTCTGTAGTAACTCTTTTCCAGCCGCGATATATGAATTTTGAATATTGCCGGAATGCCCAGTAATAATCCGATACTGTATAGTTTGTATTGTCATATTCAATTAATGCTTTACCTCCTGCAGGCCATGTAAGCGCCCACCAGAAATATCCCGATACATTGCCATTAACCAGACAATTGTGTATCAGCCATGCGGTCTGAAACCAGTCGCCCCTGTCATATTCCGTCTGCCAGACAGGCTTATCCGGATATGTTTCCGCTATCGCGGATAGGTTATCATTAAAGGCATCCGGATTGGTGTTCATACTGCCGTTATCGCCGTGATACAAATGATAGCAATAGGCATCAACCACATCTTGGTTAAAGCTTTCGGCATAATTCTGGAAGGTATTATAGCCGATTCCGTGAACCTCGGCAGCGAGCAACTTTGTATTTAAACCAACCTGCTGAAGAGCAAAATGGACTGAATCAAGCGCCTGGTCGTAACCGGCATATGTAGCATTCTCCGAGGGATCAAACCGACATGATTCCCATGTTGCCGTATAGGTAGGCTCGTTCTGCAGACTGATATAATCAGGTTCAACCCCTGCTTTTCTGTAGCTTTTCAGGGCATCGGCCCACCACTGGGCAAATGCGCCGTAAATATAATGGTCGTTTACCATCTTCAGGGTACCACCATTCATAGTACTGTTGTTGCTTTTATATTCTGCCGGTGGTCCCCATGAACTCATCATTATCCGGGGGGTGGATGGTGAATACTCAAACATTTTTGACACTATTTCGGAAGCCGCTTGTGCGAAATTGCCTGTGGTGTCGCCGGAAAATATATTCCTGAGCCTTAATATATCCAAGCCGAGGTCGTTGAAGATAAGGTTGTAGATCTCTTCCTTGTTCGGGTTTACCACTAGTAAATCGTCATAGAAGGCAATCGAACTGCCGAATCCATCCATCGTCTGATGAGTTTCACCGGTCATTACAACAACTTCAGCCACAGGACTGACCTGGCAATGGCAAATCAAATGAATCATTTGCATAGCAATGATGTGTATAAGTAATGTTCTTTTCATTTTAATGTTCCTCCTTTTTAAATTTTTCCCTTATATCCTGATGAATTTTTAAATGGGCCGACCATCCATGGATTTGCGGATAATCCGTTTGTTGAAATGCCTGTTAATGCAGCCACAATTAAATGCCCATTTTTCATAATGATTTTGTTCATAGTTCTTTAATATTTCTTCATGATTTTTTTAGTGATAATGTCTCCGTTAGCTTCTATTCTTAAGATATATATACCCTGTGATGTGTCTGATAAATTGATAACCATGCTTGCTGCATTACGGTTAGTTTCTGAGAAAATCAGTTTGCCTGGTATGTTGTATATTTCCACTTTTGCAGCCTGTACCGAAGTGTTGTCAAATGATATTATTAATTGGTCAGAGGCTGGATTGGGATACATAAAAAAACTAACATTACTGTATTGATCTACAGAATTAACGATAAGATTATTGACCCATAATTCATTGTTTCCGTCATTCATTAAAAAAATGTCCAGGTCCCCGTCAGAATCATAATCACAAATACCTCCTGACCAACTTGATCCGTGCCCAATTTCTAAATTGCTGTTTGTAAAAAACCCGTTACCGTCGTTGATCCAAATCTCATTTCTCAGGGCAACCCCATATTCTCTATTGGCTGAAAAGGCGTCCAAGTCGCCGTCGTTGTCAAGATCGCCCAGAGCAATATCATTAGTTTTCAGGTTACCAAGGGATTGTCCGCTATCTGTAAAAGTCCCGTTTCCATTGTTAAAGAGCACTTTATTACTGTTCGAATTAGCAAAAAATAAATCCAGATCATTATCCCCATCCAGATCCCCCAGTGCAACTCCATTACTGTTAAAATTCACAGACAAAATATTCCCTTCGGAAAAATAGCCATTTCCATCATTAAGCCATATTTCATTTTTAGGGTCTTCATCGTTATTTGCAACAATTGCGTCAGTATCACCATCCCCATCTATATCCCCCAGTTCAACATCTGTTCCGAGTCCGTCTCCAAAATCCTGTCCGCTTCCGGTAAAATAACCAGTCCCGTCATTCAACCATACCTCATGCTGTCCGTCATGTAAATATTCCCCGTTTTGATATGTTCTGTGATTGCATACAAAGGCATCAATATCGCCATCGCCGTCCAAATCATCTAATGCTACATCGTTACTTCCTTTTAATCCTAATTCCTGTAGCGTGCCGGTAAAACTTCCGGTTCCGTCATTCAACATGACTTTGTTTGGTATTCCTTCGGTACCGCTTGACCTTGATATAAAAACATCAAGGTCGCCGTCATTATCAAGATCAGCCAGTGCTATTCCGGGGTTTCCCGTAACCAATTTATTCTCACTTTCCATATAATTTGCTTTACCATCATTTAACCATATTTTATTATCATCCGGAAGATCACTGGTTGTTAATGCATCTATATCACCATCATTATCAATATCGCCAAAAACTATTTGGTAACTGTAACCAGCGCCAATATTTTGTGAGCTTTTTGTGAAAGAAAGCTGGGCATAATTAACATTTGTATGAAACAAAACTCCGAGAATCAGTAAGCCTCTGCCAAATACTGACAAAAAAGGATGATTAAATTTGCAATGCCTTTTTATTTTCCGGCTATAACAACAATGCGAATTCATAGTCAATATTTACTTTTTGAAAATTTTTGTATTGTAGACATTCGTACCGACTTTTACATTGATAAGATAAATACCTGCAGGGAGGCCTGCTAAATCTATCACAGCAGGCGCATTACTAAATCTATTAAAGAGTATAAGGCCTCCCTGAAGGGTATATATGGCAATATCTACCTTATTATTTGCGGTTTTCTCCTGAACAACAGTAAATATACTGGTAATGGGATTCGAAAAGATTCTAATCATATCAGAAGAAATATCATCTGAAATTCCTTCCGGACTAATATTCAACCATACTTTATTCGGTCCGGTTACAGCTATAAAGGCATCCAAATCACCATCACCGTCAAGATCGCCCAACTCAACATCATAACTTTCATCGGTACCCGGTTTTTCGCCCGTATCTGTAAACTGACCTAATCCGTCATTTATCCATATCTCATTGGTTTCTGGTACCTGGTAAACCGCATTCAGAATAAATGCATCCAAATCACCATCATCGTCAAAATCGCCCAATCCGACCGATTCGGAATCCGAACCACCTAATTCCTGTCCACTATCAGTAAAATAGGCTGATCCGTTATTAAACCATATCTTATTTCCGCCCCAGTGAACAAAAAATATATCCAGATCTCCGTCATCATCCAGATCCCCGAATTTTGCTTCACTGCTATGTGTCATGGAAAAAAGCTGCCCTTCGGTAAAGTAGGCTGTCCCATCATTTATCCATATCTTGTTTCCGGCGTCATTATAGTTGAATGTAACCAGGATATCCATATCGCCATCACCATCAACATCTCCCGGTGCGGCACTGGTATGGTTACCATGACCAAGACGCTGACCGCTGTCGGTAAAAATACCTGAACCGTCGTTCAACCATACCTTATGTGCTCCACTGGTTCCATCGGAAAAAATGTGATTCCAGTTGAAGGCATCGATATCCCCGTCATTATCCAGATCGGCCAGGGTAACCCCTCCATTATCATTACCAAGGCGTTGACCGCTATCAGTAAAATAGCCCGTGCCATCGTTAAACCATACCTCGTTTGGTTGTCCACTTACATAATTGAAATATCCGATGAATGCGTCCAGATGGCCGTCACCATCCAGATCAGCAAGTCCGACTTCTCCGCTTTTTGAATTCTCAAATTCCTGTGTGCTGGCAGTAAAATTTCCGTTGCCGTCGTTGAACCAGATCTCATTGGATTCGTCCACATTCCATAGACCATTGATAACGAATGCATCCAAATCGCCGTCTCCGTCAAGATCACCTAATGCAACATCGTTGCTGCTTCCACTACCCAGACGCTGACCGGTGTCAATAAATGAAATCTGGGCATTACATAAAGAAATAGAAAGCATCAACCCGGTAAATAAGCAGTATTTTTTCATCGTCCTGTTCATATTAGTTATTTTTTAGTTCGTTAATACTTAAATGATCTTCATAGATAACTTATCAGGTATAGCTGCATAGTAATATGTGATTTTATAAACAATACATTCTATCACGTTTAATTGAGAATGCACAAATATGTTATTATACTCTCCGGCTCCAAACAGTTTATTATCTGAGTCAATCAAATTCAATGACAGGCAATCATTTCATAAAATTATTGTCTGGTAAACAAAAAGAATTGCACTAACGTCTCAATTGTGTCAATCCTGTATCAAACGTTTACACCTTATTAAAATTTACCGGAGTTGACTCGCGCGGACAGATTATCCACAAAATTTTTAGGCGAAGTTCCAAATTGTTGCTTAAAACATTTCGTGAAATAGGAAGGTGAACTAAAACCGACTTTGTATGAAATTTCTGCAACCGTATAGCTGTTTTCTATCAGCAATTCGACTGCTTTTTTCAACCGTATAATACGAATAAATTCTTTTACTGAAAGATTAGTTAGAGCTTTTAGTTTTCGGTATAGATGGGCCCGGCTTATTTTCATTCTTTCAACAAATACCTCAATGTCAAAGTCCATATCATCCATATTGGTTTCAATAATATACCTGGCACGTTTTAAAAATGAGCGATCAGGAGAGTTGCAAGCTATTTCCTCAGGTTGAATGGATATCTCCCGGCTGAATTTTTTGTATAATTTTTCCCTGTTCTTTATGATATTCAAAATCCGTACCTTTAAAACTTCAATACTAAATGGTTTGGTTATATAATCATCGGCACCGGTTTTAAATCCTGCAATTAAATTATCGTCTCCAGCTTTTGCAGTTAACAATATAACAGGTATATGACTTGTTTTTTCCTGTTTTTTAAGTTCCCTGCAAAGTTCACTACCATCCATCTCAGGCATCATGATATCGCTGATGATAATATCGGGGATCTTTGACATTGCCAGATCGTAACCGATTTTTCCATTCGGTGCAACATATATTCTGTAACTATTTTTAAAAGCATCTTTAATGAAATTTCTTAATTCAGGATTATCTTCTACTATCAAGAGTGATTTCTCATTAATTTCATTTTTCAATAAACTGGAAGTCACATTATCTTCTTCATTCGTTATTGTGTGATTTTCCGCTAATGAGTCAAGATATAGTTCTTTTTCATACGACTGAGTTGTTATGATATCTTCTTTTGTCACGATTTCTGCTTTCCCCAGAAGTTCTTTTGTAACTGGCAGCCTCACTCTGAAACAAGAACCCCTATTTAACTCACTCACCACGTGGATCGTCCCGCTCATTAATTCCACCAACTCTTTTGTTAAGGCTAAACCTATACCACTTCCATACTTGTTATTTGATGCCTGAAAGAATGGCTCAAATATATATTCCAATTGTTCTTCCGGTATCCCGATACCAGAATCCATGACTGTAAGGATAATAAATGAATTACCATCTTTTTCAATTTTAACATGAATCAGATCATTACTCTTTGAGAATTTAATGGCATTAGTAAGCAGATTTACCAGTATAGTTTCATATTTCGTGGGATCAAAATAACCTGAAATTACTTCTTCAGAGTTATTGATTTCGATTGCTACGTCTTTCTGATTGGCCAGACTTTCAAGCGAACTGACGATTCGGATAATTGCGTCAACAACATTACCGTATACTGCTTCAATTTGTATTTTACCATCTTCAAGCTTCCTTAAATCCAGTAGCTGATTTACCATAACAATAAGTTTACCGGCATTTTTTCGAATGCTTGTAATTTTACTGCGGGTAAGCTCATTAATTTTCTTCAGATGCAGCAACTCCTCTGCATGACCAATAATTAATGTCAGAGGCGTTCTCAATTCATGTGAAATGTTTGTGAAAAAATTAATTTTCATTTCATCGGCCTGATGTACTTTTTGGGCCATACTCTCAATCTGGTTTTTTTGTTTTTCAATTTCCGCTTTCTGTGTTTGCAAAAGATCATTATCGCGCTTTTTTCGTTTATAATTTCTATATAAGACAGACACGAACATAATCAGAAATAAAATCCCTGCTAATGCATATGCAATAATCAATTTCTGCCTTTTGACTTTTATTTCCGAACTCATCTTTATTTCTTCAAGCTTTAGCTGGTTCTGTCTGTTAATTTTTTCCAGTTCAAAATGCATTTCAAGATTGGCAAGATTTCTTTCTTTCTCGATGATATTGAGACTATCTTCGAATTTTTTAAATACCTGAAAGTAATTTAATGCATTTTGATATTGCTTGGTTTCATTAAACGATTCATACAACGAATAGGCTGATTCTTTTGCTATTTGATAATTTTTGAGATGTCCGGCATGCTCCAATGCCTCTTTAAAATATTTAATTGCTGCCTGATATTGCTTTCGGGCATAATATAATTTACCTAATTTATTGAAGCCAATTGTCAGATATCGATGATTACCCAGTAATTCTGCCTGAGTAATCCCTTTGAAAATATAGTAACCGACCGTATCATATTCCTGTAATTCAAGATATACTTCTGCCAGATCAAGATAAAGTTCGATAGAAACCGGTTCAGCTCCGGTTTTTTCCGAAATATCAATTGCTTTTTTATACAAGTCTAATCCCTGGCTATATCTGTTATCTTGAATAAAAAAATCTGCCAGTTTTTGATCGGCTTTGATGAGGTAAATATAATTGCTGGACTTTTCAGCTAAATATCTGCTCCGTTCATAGTAACGAAGCGGTATGGAATCTATCTTTATTGCTTTATGAAGGTCACCCAGCGCCAATAATATCTCTATTTCTTTCAATATGTCATCATTTTCCCTGGCATTAATTAATGCTTTTTCATAATAAGCTAGAGCAGAATTATAATTGTGTAATCCTTCAAACAGGAATCTTCCTGTCTCAAGATATGATCCAATAACTTCATAGGATTTATATTTGTCTGATTTAATTTTTTCAATAACCCGGTTGTAATAATATAAAGCCTTATGTACTTCTCCTATTTCATAATAAATATTCGCTATATCTACTTCAACAAATCCTGTTTCGATTTCCTGATAGGTTCGATCTACTTTTGATAAAACACTATACACGCTATCCATATTTCCTAAAGTGAGATAAACATTTGCAATTCCCAAATAGGACCATATGTATCTGTTGTTAAATCTATTATCGTAATGATTACGAAGAGTTTCTTTAAATAATAGTAAAGAATTATTAAAATAATATAATGCGCTATCATAGATACCTTCATTACTATAGGTAAATCCGATATTCCAATAGCAGAAAGCACCTAAATAAGCGGGTAGTTTATTTTTAGTAATAATAGTTAAACCTTTTTTTAAGTATTTAATTGAATTGGCATAATGTCCATAATCTCTATAAGCATCCCCTAGCCAAATTTTTAATTCGGCCTCTTTAAGTAAATCATTAGCTTCTTCTGCAAATTGTAAATCAAGCTTATAATAATATAAAACACTATCAAGGTCTGTATTAATATAGGCAATCATTAATTCCCTTGCACATCCAGTATTATAATCATACGAACCTGATTGTATTTCAGTTAAGCATGCCCTCAGGCTATCGATATATGATTTTCTATTGTAATTAAGTGCATCATTATTGACGGCTAATGCCAAAAAAGTTACTAGTAGTAATTTTATCCAATAAGCACGCAAGTTCATTTTAATCCGGTCAATATGTTTAGGTACGTAATTTAAACGTTTCTCACGAATATATTATACAACAATATGACAATATCATTATTTTATTTAAAAAGGTATTTGTAACACTTTAATTTTTCCCAAATGTAATATAGGGCTATCTTATGGTAAAGAAAATGTCTTATCCTGAATTACGTTTACACTTTTTGTTAAAGTAAGAATTTAACACTTTAAAAATAAAACGGATGAAGCGATAAAAGTCTCACAAAACGCAAAAATTATAGTATGAAAACATTTTGAGTAAATAAATGACTCCTACTTATTCCCTTCACAAAATACAAACTGTTTTATGAATTAATATATTATCCTGATATTTGATTCGAATGTTTCTTTTGTTCTCTTCTCTGAATGAACAAAATCAAGTATTTTTATACAGATCAGTGAGTAAAAATAATTTTATAAAATCAGTCAGGAATTGGTTTGAAAACAGTACGCTTGGAATCAATTTTCGATTTTATGATTTTACGTTTGAAATTATTATTTACCAAATTTTATATTAATGCTTAATTTCAGGGAGGACGAGAAGTTTATCCCGATGTATTTTTCGTAGAATTTTTGAGGTACGAAAAAATACAACGAAAAAACAATCGGGAAGTCCCGCCGGGGTCACAAAAACAGTAAAGCGTTTGAGTAGCGAGCAAGAGTGAACTACAAACACTCTTTA